>JACQBW010000003.1 GCA_016194305.1 Nitrospirota bacterium
GACCATGTCATCGATTGCCCGGTAGCATTCTTCGGTGTTAAGTTCGTCTATCGCGCCAGCATCGCGTTCTCCTGCGGAGAGGTAACAATGGTCGCAACGAAGATTGCAGCGTTTGGTGAGATTCCAGGCGATTAGGAAGGGTTTAAAATCTTCTTTGACGATTAATTCAGGCATCTATTTTACCATTGCATTATTAAGATATATTGAATCAAGGACAGGGAGGGATTATTACCTAAACTACTCCTGCTCCAAAGTTTACCCTCTATTTGTACTTCACTCTTGAATGGTAAACAAACTTTGAAGAGGTCGCTGTTCAGGCAACAATCCCTCCCTGTTTAGGAAGACCGAACTGAAATCGCTTCGTTATTGAGTAAGCGTTTCTCTTTTTTTGGCTTCGGCCAGCTTATTCATGATGGCCTGCAATGCCTCCGGATTCTTCATGGATTCTTCCATCACCTTTTTCGCTTTTTCAATTCCATCATTGGCAACTTCGAGCGTGATGGTTTGCGTACCGATGGAAGTGGCATATTCCTCAATGGTGAGTTTCGTTGAATCCCTCATATAGCCCGCCGGAACCCGGTCCAGCCTCTGGACAGCCTCCGCGTTCCAGTTAAATGCAGGTTGATTGTTTTGGACAGCTTCGGTTTTAATTCCCATAATCTCATCCTTCCAGTTATCTTTCTCTTCGGCATACTGAGCTATGACCTCAGCCGCAAAATCTGTGGTAATTGTTTTAATGCCCTGTTTTCTCGCTGATTTCTCAATGATCGCTTTCGCTCTTCTTCGCAGATAGCCGGACGGCACCTGTCGCAGCCGTGCCTTTCCTTCAGAAGTCCATTCAATGGTTACATCATCGTAGGCAAGTTCGACTTCGATATTCCCTTCGACTCTGGCCGCTTCCTGAATGATCGATTTGTCAATCATTCCGAATTTTACACCTTCGGCGGAACAGATCGGGCATTTTACCGGCTGATCCCCCTTGGCAATGTAGCCGCAGTCATTGCACATATAATAGGGGAGGTCGCGCCGCTGGTCGTAGGTAAGAACCTCTCCTCCGCTTCCTGAGGAGACCGTCTTCCCCATGAGGCCAAGCATCTGCGATCCGCCTCCCATGAGATCCTGTATGACTTCGTCGCTTCCCTGCATTTTATCCCGGTTTATTTTCTTTTCTTCAAGCGCTTCACCGAGCCGTTTCATGGCATCGATAGAAGATTTTGGAAGGAGATGACCCATCGCGGAATCGACCACTTCGTTGGAGATAATCGTATGTCCTTTTTCGACCGCATATCGATAAATGGCCGTCTTAGCGACCCCTCTTGCAAAAACCGGCACTTTTTCCATCCTTCTCTTGGCTTCGTCGGTCCAGGCAATGGTATATTCGGCCATGGTGTCGATGGGTGGAACATAGGTTCTGTTCGAGATCAAAACATTGGAAGAGAGCATCCGGAGGAGGTTCTCGGAGTTGCTTCCGATATCCATCGTTTCATCGGAATGAACGCCAATTCTTCCCATGACAACCAGCCACGGTTTCTCTTTTCGGCAATATTGAATGATCCGTTCAAACGCTTTTCCGTCGAGGAGGGTCGTCTTGATCTTCATGCCTTCTTCTTCGGCGATTTGCTTTCCGATATCAAGATGGGCCTGATAAATCTTGGCCAGACCGGAATCGATGACTTCTTCATGGAGTTTTTCCTGCTCTTTAAACCGGAAGACTTTTCCAGCCTCTTCCGAGAGAACCCCAGCGATACTGTTGAAAGACGCATAGTGAAAATAGGGGTCAAAGGCGGCGAGGGCCTCCACTTCCATGCCCAGGGCTTTGCCGATTGCAATGGCGCTTTTTAATCCGCCAAATGCCCGATGGCTTCCATCGAGACAAACAAAAATCTTTTTTGAAGTATCGATCGGACCGAGATCCTTCACGATAAAAAGATCCGAATTCCGCGTTCTCCGTACCACCCTCTCCGTCACCCCGCCGATCAGACTTTCACGAACGGCTCCGACACCGAGAGCACCCATGACGACCAGGTCATAATGGTTTTCGTTAATATCCTGGGCAAGAGCCTGAAAGTTTCGTCCTTCGAGCGATCGGGCCTCGAAGGAAAGATTGGCATTGCTGCACTTTCCTTTGATAATATCAAGATACGAGTCGGTAATAATTTCCAGGCCCCTCGTGATCAGGGAATCATGGATGCGTCTTTGTTTTTCCAGTTCTTTTTCGTCATGATATTCTTCCGGCAGACCTGCTTCCATCTGTTTAAAACGTTTGTCATGCATTTTCGCCGCATAAACATGGGACCCGATAATGGTCCCGCCGAAGGCTTGGGCAAAAGTAACAGCAATATCGGCGGCCTTGTTGGAGTGATCTGAATTGTCTACCGCGACATAAATGGTCTTATACATAAGCTTATCCCCCTTAAAAAAAGAAGGTTAAATTATACAATAACCTGTGAATAAATTACCACATCTTTATGGGCTGTTTGGCGGGAGAGATTTTTCAATTTCTTTTGGAATTGTTCTGATATATCGAATAACCATCCAGGTTTCCTCTTCAGTGATATAGGAAGGGGAATAGGAAAACATACCGGTTCCGGGGCTGCCGTTTTGAATGACCCAGAAAAGCTCTCCGTCCGTTCGAATTTCATGGAATCGGGGATTGGCAAAATTCCGGGGACGTGGATTTAGAGCCGACCCCGCCGGGCCGTCGCCTTTTCCTTCGCGCCCATGACAGGCAAAACAACCTCCCTTACCATGATAGATCTCGCTTCCTTTCGAGACAATTTCGGAACTGGCGGGAAACGGGTTCTTGACGAATTTTTTATCTTCCGGGGCCCTCGGTATTTCTATGTCCCGTTCTTTTCCGACGGTTTCCGCCTCTTTTGGTCCGATGGTCACAAAGAGGTACAGGACGCCATTGATCAGGAGAAAAACGAGAAGAAGCTGAAAGATGGTTTTCTTCATATTTTACATGGAACTCGCGTCGGTCCAGGGTGCGCACTGACTCGCACCCGCGCACAAGCTTATTGACACTTGTTCGTGCCAACGCGCGCCCCCTACACTGGCAGAGCCAGATGGAGCCTCCCCCTCTCACTCGCTTCCGCTCGTAGGGGGTGAAGTTTCCTCTCATATGGGTTGGTTATCTAATATCTTCCTTGATCATCGTTTTCCAGATGAAGGGGCCCGATGTTTCATAATTCTTGGTCGACATGAAATTGGTTTTATGGTAGAAATTAATCTTGAATTTTCCCCCACCGTACTTTTTCTGAAGGTATTCCTGAACCATCATCACACCGGTCAATTCAGGGGCCGGATAGGTGTCGAGATGGTGAAATTGTACAATCATTCCCGTTTTTTCCTGCCCCAGGACTTTGATGATACATTCGGGCAGGATGGAGAGAAAAGTCGATTTCATCTCTTCAATGGTCGGCTCTCCTTTCACTGCGGCATGAGAAAACTTCTTGATATGTTCCTTGTAGAGGTTCCAGACAATGCTTTTGAAAAGCGTTTCCTGATCTGTCATTCCCGTTTCAATCCGTCTATGCGGTCAATGGCCATATCTTTTCTGCATTTAGGGCATTTCACAAAAACGAGGTTATCATGAAGGCCAATACTATAATGGTGGGTTAAAAGGTCAAACTCCGTCTGGCAGTCGACACAGGTCGTAAAGGTCCTCCGGTATAGTTTGCTCAATTGAAGCTGGAGACTGACGATCATTTCAGTTGATTTCTGGAGCGCCTCTTTCAGAAGGCGGGATTCTTCAGCATTTTCTGACACCCGTATTTCCAAGACGCGGATTTTATCGGAGGCATTTTCAAATTCTTGCAAATTCAATCCCTTTCCTTGATCCTGAACGATAGGAAAAAATTATACCTTTTTTGAAAATGGGGGGCAATTGGAATTTTTCAAAATAGTTTTTACTTTGACAGAAGACATTTTCCATGATATAAATTAAAGGTTTTCTGGATTTATAGAACCCCGATAACGGGGTTTTTTTATTGGTTTCAAGAAATTCAATAGTGAAAAGGAAAGTTCATGGAAATGGAAACGGTGATTCGTACCAAAGTCAGAGAAGATCTTCGGAATATTGCCATTATTGCCCATGTCGATCATGGAAAAACGACCCTGGTTGACAAGATGCTCCGTCAAAGCGGGGCATTCCGGACCAATGAAGCGGTAGTAGAAAGGGTCATGGATTCGAATGATCTGGAAAAGGAGCGCGGCATCACCATTCTGGCAAAAAATACTTCGGTGAGGTACAAGAATTTTAAAATCAATATTGTCGATACGCCCGGACACGCTGATTTCAGCGGTGAGGTGGAACGGATTTTGAAAATGGTCGATGGGGTATTGCTTCTGGTCGATGCATTTGAAGGGCCGATGCCACAGACGAAATTTGTCTTGAAGAAATCACTGGAGCTTGATTTGAAACCGATTGTGGTGATCAACAAGATTGACCGGAACGATGCCCGTGCGAACGAGGTGCTGGATGAAATCTTCGATCTCTTTGTCGAACTGGAAGCCAACGACGATCAGCTCGATTTTCCGGTGGTTTATGCCTCGGCAAAAGCAGGGGTTGCCAAACTCAGTATGGAATCGGAAGCGAAAGACCTTCAGCCCCTTTTTGAAACGATATTGAGCAAAATCTCCCCTCCGCCGGGAGATGACGAAGCTCCTCTCCAGATGCTGGTGAATACGATGGAGTACGATTCCTTTCTGGGGCGATTGGCCATCGGAAGAATTTTCAGGGGAAAGATCAAAACGGGAGAAATCGTGAATTTGATCCATAAAGATGGAACGATGGAAAGTGGAAAGGTGGCCCGTCTGCTCGGATATGAAGGTTTAAAGAAAGTCGAGATTAAAGATGCCAAAGCGGGTGACATTCTCTGCGTGGCGGGTTTTGACGAGGTCAATATCGGAGAGACCATTGCCGATTTGATTCAACCGCATGCCCTCCCTCCGCTCTCGATCGGTGAACCGACGATCTCGATGTATTTTATGGTCAACAACTCTCCTTTTGCCGGCCTCGAGGGAAAATTTGTGACCTCCCGGAATCTTCGCGATCGGTTGTTTAAAGAACTTCGGTCCAATGTCGCGTTGAAAGTGGAAGAGACCGACGATACGGACGCCTTTAAAGTTTCGGGAAGGGGAGAACTTCATCTCTCCATATTAATTGAGACGATGCGTCGTGAAGGATTTGAACTCGCGGTTTCCCGTCCTGAAGTCATATATAAGATGATCGGTAATGAACGATTCGAACCGATGGAAAAAATGATGATCGATGTCGAAGAAGCGTATATGGGCATCGTCATGGAGAAAATGGGTCTTCGAAAAGCAGAATTGAAGAATATGATTAACAGCGGTACCGGACATGTCCGACTTGAGTTTGAAATTCCGGCCAGATGTCTTTTCGGATACCGGACGGAGTTTTTGACAGATACTAAAGGAACGGGCATTCTCAATCATCATTTTCATGACTATGCACCCTATAAAGGGGATTTTGGGGGACGGATCAAGGGGGTTCTAATTTCGATGGAACAGGGAGAAGCGGTTACCTATGCCATGAATCATACCCAGGATCGAGGCGTTCTCTTTATCGACCCGCAGGTCATGGTCTATGAGGGAATGATTGTGGGCGAGAATTCACGAAACAACGATATGGTTGTCAATGTCTGCAAGAAAAAGCATTTGACGAATATTCGATCCTCCACCGCGGAAGATGCGATCGTCCTGACCCCTCCTCGCAAATTAAGTCTTGAACAGGCGATTGAATTTATCGCAGATGATGAGCTGGTGGAGGTCACGCCCAAGAGTATTCGGCTCCGCAAGCGCCATCTCAGCGAAAACGAGCGAAAACGCCTGACCAAAAAATAATTGGTCGTTGAAAAAGTCCATCAGCTGCGTTCTCGAATCTCGGCTTCGTCAACGTACCTGTCTGGTACGCCTCCCTCTCCTCGATTCTGCGGCCTTTCTTATGGCACTTTTTGAACAACCTGGTCATTTTCTGCTGGAAAGAGGAAGTGTGACGGGGACCAGCTGGTATTGTCCTGAACCGTTGGCCACCTCTTCAGGACGGGGAACGGTGAGGGTCAATAATTCATCGTTTTTGATCACCATTCCCATAAAAAGGTCAATCAGCTCGGGATCAAGCTGGGTTCCCCGGCATTCCTTCAATATCTTGATCACCATTTCCGGTTCTTTGGCCTTCTGGTACAAGCGATTCGTCGTAATTGCGTCATAAGTATCACATACCGCAATAATCCTCGAATAAAGGTGAATCTCCCTGCCCTTGACTTTGTCCGGATATCCTTCGCCATCCCATCTTTCATGATGGTGGCGTACATAGTGCGCCAGATGTCTAAGGGATTGAATCTGGTGGATCAGCCCCTCTCCCTTTTCAGAGTGGGTTTTCATGATTCTCCACTCTTCCGGTTCTAGCTTTTTAGTCGAGAGGAGAATGTGGTCCGGAACGCCGATTTTCCCGACATCATGAAGCGCCGCGGCATATTTCAGCTGTTCAACCTGTTCTTCTTCAAGCTGTAGATTCTTGGCGATCATTCCTGCATAAATCGAAAGTCGCTGGGCATGGCCTCCCGTGTAAACATCCTTGCTCTCCAGAGAACCTGCAAATGCCATGATCGTGTCAAGGTTAGCCGCTTTCAATTCAAGGCTTTTGACCTGAATTTGCTCAAATAACCTGGCGTTTTCAATTGCAGTGGCTGCTTCAGAGGCAAACACTGTCAAAATATTGAGATCCTGGCGCGTATAATTCCGGTTCCCGGAACAATTAGAGATATTCAGAACTCCGATGATCCGGTTTCTGATTTTCAGCGGAACTGTAATCGCAGAGTTTGCATTGGGTATCGTCCCAAGTATTTTGCCATCGGGCGCCGTCAGCGTCGGAGTAGTCAGAAGAAGAGGCTGTCCCTGCAGGGCAACCCATCCGGCGATTCCTTCACCCACTGCGGTTCGTGTTGTAAGAATCACCTCCTGTGATAGGCCTCTCGCATCCTGGATGGTCAGCATTTCTCCCGATTTGTCAAGAAGCATGATGGAACATTTCTCGGCGCCGAGGAGTTTGACCAGGGCGTCTAAAATAGTCTGATAGACCTCCCGGAGATTCAGAGTGGTGCTGATGACTTCGGAAATTTCCCGGATGGCTTCAACCGTTTTTTTATAACGTCTGTTTTCCTGATCGACCAGAAGGCCGTAAAAAATGACAGCGACCAGCAAGAACGGGATCGGCAGCAGGTCTCCCGGATCAGATAGAAAGTGGCTTAAGCCAGTCTCTTTGACCTGAAAGAGAACATACATGCCGATGAGCAAAAAGCCGTTGGCCACAATCCCTTTTAGACCCTGGCCAAAAGTGGTCATCAGAATAATCAAAAAATAGAAAAACATAAGATAGGAGGAGACATTTTGAAGCAAAAAGATCCCGCTGGAAACCATTGCGGTATCGACAATGATCAAGACAAGATCAAATTTCCGAAGCTCAAAGACTTTCCTGGGAAGAAAAATCAGGATGACATTGGAGGCAATGTAGAAGAGAACCAATAGGTCGAAAACAAGTTGAGACGAGTTTCCTGCGGAACCTGCCTTTTTTTGAAATATCAGGAGATAGGATAGGGCAATGATTAGCAACCAGCGGAGCGTAATAACGGTATTACGCTTGTTTTCAAAAAGATCCATTCGAAATCCTCCTTTAAATGGAATGGCTAACGGTTAAAACTGATACGTCACTTTAATGCGATAATTGATTCCATTTTGTTGAATCATATCCTGCAGGTGTTCAGGGCGCCCGGGGTCATCATAGGGTTTGTCAAAGAGATTATAGATACTGGCCGACAGATCGAGCCCTTTGGTAATGAGATCGTGAGTGCTCAGTGTCAGATTGGTCAGATAATACTGATCGGTATAGATCCCGGGCAGGCCAAGATTTTGAGCGGTCTGTCCTGCGAGCGTCAATTTCTCGCTGGTATAGAGTTCTTCAATTCCGAAAAAGATTTTTTTCATATAAAGGGGCAGAATCAGGTTTGCCTTGGCAAGTTGATTGGGAGAATTGGGTATTTCTGCGTCTGTGAGTGTATTCTTCACATTTTGGAATGAATAGCTGATCCGTCCCTCGATTCCATTCGATCCTTTTCGAGCCAATTCCAGCTCAATTCCCTTGGTTTCCACCTTACCGTCCACATTTTCATCGACATTCCGGTAAATAATGAAATTGTTGCTTTGGTCTATTCTTTGTTCGATCAGGTCTGTGACAATATTTTTGTATAACGAGACTGTTGCCCTGTAGCCATCGAGAAAGTATTGATCATAGATGCCTTCAAAAGTCTGGATCTTTTCAGGTTTTAAATTTGGATTTCCCTCGAGTTGCAGTCCGGGAGATGCGTAATAGAGTTCATAAACATTGGGTGCACGAAACGCGCTCCCGTAAAGGAGTTTAAAATAGGATTTCTGAAATGGATTAAGAATCAGTCCAAGGCGCGGATTATAGGTATGTCCGAAAGTATCATACTCATCATGACGGAATCCTGCGTTGAGAGTGATCCAGTCCAGGAAGAATGGAAGGTCTAATTGAAGATATTCAGCGATAATCCGGGATCTCCGGTTATCATCGAGATAAGTATAATTCGGCAGAATATCATAGTTCTGTTGCTGTTGTTTTAGGTTGTCCAGATATTCGCCGCCGATAACGAGTTTATGGTCATTGAAAATGGCCACCGAATATTTAAGTTCACCTCCGACTCTCTCTCCTCGCTCGAGATCTTTATTGTCAACGCCGCTGTAAAAGAAGTCTCCGGTATAGCTGTAATAGTCGTAATAGACGCGGGCCATCGCGTCTCCCCCGCTTCCAAGCCGTTTTTCGATCTTTAAATCGGAGAAGAAAAGACTGTCAACCGACTGATTGGCCTGATTAAAATCGGCTCCAAACGATCCGGTGGGAACCCCTTTGGTTCTTGAACTGAATGAATTTTCTAACGTAATTCCATGATAGGAGAACTTTGTGAATACGCTTTTGCTCTGATCAGAGTCCCGATTATCCGCAAGGCCATTGTTGGTCAGGGGGCTGTTGTATTCAGGATAATAAAGACTTTGCCCCCTGGAAGCATAGCCGGTTCCGGACGCGACCCCTTCAAAGCCATTGGAGTATTCGGTGCCATAGGAGAGGCGACCTTTATAGTTGTCATAACTACCCGCATCCGTTGAAATTTCGGTCCCTTTGAGGTCACGTCCATTTTTGGTGTGCACATCGATAACCGCGAAAAACGCGTTATTGCCATATAGAGAGGATCCGGGACCACGGATGATCTCGATGCTGTCGATCAGATCGATGTCAATTGAAAATTCGGTGCCTAGCGGAGCCTGATTCGTAATATTGTCGTTGATCCGATGACCATCGATTAAAAGAAGGATTTTATCGTTATAATCTCCCGGTCTGCCATAGCCCCGAACGCCCGAATAGCTATAATTCCGGTCGTAGGTAATATCAAACCCCCTGAGGCTCTGTAAAATGTCTGCCAGGGTCCGATATCCCAGCTTCTTGATTTCAGCGGAGGTTACGACCGTGACGGAAGACGGCGCTTCCGTGACAATCTGTTCAAATTTAGAAGCTCCTTCCACTGTGGGAACATCGACGGTAATCATTTCCTCAAGGTTAAGATCTTTTAATTCTCCTTCGTGAACCAGGGGACCGGCCGATACAGAACGACCGGTCAAAACCAATAACAGGATCAATTCTGTCAGGGAAGCGAGAATAATCGATAGTGACTTGCGACTCATGATCTTATCCTTAATATTCAAAGTCATTGGAGTGTGGGAAAAGTGTTTAACATCTCTTTTTCAATCTCTTGATTTAAGGCCATCAGCTGATCTGTTTTATTTACCGACATCGCAAATTTGCGAAAGAGGTTTCTGATCTTTTGTTCTCCGTTAAAGCTCTTTGATTGCAGATAGGGGCTTAATAACAGGTAGTCGAGATAGGCATATTTAAATTTTGTGATCGCTCTTTCTTTCGAGTGTGAAACTGAATCAATACCCGTTAGTAGCTGGTCTTTCATATCGAGATAGATCAACTGTTGAATTGCCAAAAGAGCCTTTTCTCCTTCTTTTTGATCAATGGCCGATTGAAGGGCTCTTTCGTTTTTTTTGGAATATTTGGATTCCAGGGATTGCTTCAAAGGTGTAAGGAGTTGAATCGACTTTTCAATTCCTTCAAAATCATTTTGTTTGGAATAATCGAGCAGTTTTTCAAAAGTGTCGTTGAGAGAGAGGTTGCCCAGGTCACGGTAGGATTGAGCCGAAGAGAGTTCAGAAAATCCCGAGATTAAGAACAAGAAAAATGCAAATAAAACTTTGAATCGGTATGACATCTTGAACCCACAATAAGAACGCTAAAATGCGAAAAGGGACAGAACACCCATTAAAAATGGGAAGTCATTTCGCCTCTTTGAATTCTAACAGAGGATCAAGGGATGTCAAATTCGCCTCACAATAAAGGGTGTTTCTTGACAACGCCGGGAAGGATGATAATCTTTAACCAGAATTGAGCAAGGGCAATCTATGATCCATCTGAAACAACTTTTCTGGTACGGAGTGCTGGCCGGAATCACAGTGGGCTATCTGATTCTTATTTTTGGGGTCAGATCAGCAAAACGACATAACGTGCCTTATCATTCAAGATCGATGATTTACTTCAGCTCCATTGTCGGGATATGGCTCGTCGCCTATGTCAGTAAACAGTTTATCTTCGGGAAAGAACAATTTGGAGGAACTTCCCTGCAATACTGGGCTATTTACATGCCTGTATTTTTGTTTCATATGTTTCTGGCGCTAACCACGATCGTCCTTGGAGGATATAATCTTTATACCGGATTGACCCGATTCCGGGAAGGGACCGGTGTGGGTGCCATGAAGGCAGGCGTTTCCAGGCATCGTCTCCTCGGCAACGCAATGGTCTGGAGTTTTACGGGTACCATGGGTACCGCCTATCTTGTTTACCTGTTGTTGTTCGTAATCTATCCTCGCAACTAGGTATGCTGTTCCTGGTAGGGGATCGAGGAAGAGTCGATGTCGCTGGCATGAGGGATCGTGATTAAAGAGTATGAAATTACGGACAAGGAATTCAAACTTCTAAGTTCATTAGTCTATCAGGAAAGCGGGATCCGCTTAAACGAAAGCAAAAAGTCCCTGATGGTTTCCCGTCTTTCAAGACGTCTCCGCGAGCTGGGTCTCAACTCCTTTAAAGAATATTACGAAAAGCATTTGAACAATGAGAATGATGGCGAGCTGATTCAGTTTCTCGACCTCATTTCGACCAATAAGACCAGTTTTTTTCGCGAACCGGTTCATTTCGACTTTCTCAAGAATGTCATTCTCCCTTTCTGCTCATCGGTTAAACAGATTCATATCTGGTCTTCAGCCTGTTCATCAGGAGAAGAACCTTTTTCGATTGCCATGACGCTTCTGGACACTGTGAACCAACCCGATCAATGGGATATTTCCGTCCTGGCATCGGATATTTCAACGAGGGTTCTTGCGCGGGCCCGAACGGGCATCTACGACATCAGTCAGATCAGTGAAATCGGAACGGAAAGGGCAAAGAGTCATTTTTTAAAGGGGTCGGGCCAGAGCGAGGGGAGAGTGAAAGTCAGACCCCATCTTCAGGAATTAGTCACGTTTAAGCGGATAAACCTCATCGACGATCATTTTCAGATTGAGAAAAAGCTGGACCTTATATTCTGCAGAAATGTGATGATCTATTTTGATCGGGTGACGCAGGAAGTCTTAATGAACAAATTTTACAATTATCTCAAACCCGGAGGCTATCTCTTTATCGGGCACTCTGAAACTCTGCAATGGCTAACTCATCGATATCACTACGTCGCTCCCACCATTTACAGAAAATAGTTACTTAAATAATAGCCTAATGGAATTTAACTTCTGACTGATCGCTCCGCCTTATAGTTTAGTCGCTTCTTCATTTTCAGCCCAAACCTGTTTCATTTTTGAAACAAAAATCCCTTCTTTTACAGAATAGCTTGTTGAAAGACGTTTTTGTCGATTTCACCCTTGACACGAATAGAGATCTTTTGTTAAATTTTTTCATTTCAGGCTTGATTTAACAGCCATTCGTTTTCGCACAGCGTTTGGTTCGATCTGCTATGGAATCGGACAAAAATATTCTGCCTTCCCTATCATTTCAGGAAGGGAAGAGCAGGGTCTCAATGAGAAAAAGCGAAGAATTAACGTTTCAAATGCAAGGAGAAGGATATGGCTAAGGTACTCGAAGGTCCTGGAATGGGTCTGCTCAAAAAATGGGGAATGGTCGTTCCCGATTTTGTTGTGGTCACGTCGATTGAACAATTTGAAATGATTGCGCAGGCCAATAAATGGCTTCAGGAAAAAAAACTGGTCGTCAAAGCCCATGAGGCGATTGGATCGCGATTCAAACTCGGTTTGGTCAAGATCGATCTTAACTTGGCCGGGGCGAAAAAAGCGGTTCAGGAGATGCTTGGAAAAGAAGTGGGAGGGGGTCTCGTTGTATCGCAGGTCATCATTTCGGAAATGGTTCCTCATAAAGAGGAATACTATATAGCCGTGAAATCAGTTCGCGAAGGATCCGAAATTTTACTGGCTGATTTTGGTGGGATTGAAGTCGAATCCAACTGGGACCGGATCCGAAAATTGGGAGTCCCGATCGGGGAAGCACCCGCTTTAAAAAACCTCGAAAAACTCGCGGGTGATGCCGGATTTAAAGGAGAGCTGGTTGGAAATATCGCCCAATTTGCCATGAAACTTTATCAGTGTTATGACGCGGAAGATGGCAACTATATGGAAATTAATCCTCTGGTCGTCCGGACCGGCACTCAGGAACTTGTGGCCCTTGATTCGGTCACATTGGTGGATGGCGATGCCCGATACCGGCATACGGACTGGAACTTTACATTTGCATCGGAGTTCGGAAGACCTTATTCTGACAGTGAAAGGCAGATTCTTGAAATTGATGCCCGGGTTAAGGGATCCGTCAAATTTATTGAAATTCCGGGTGGCAATATCGCGCTCTTGCCCGCCGGCGGAGGCGCTTCCGTATTCTATACGGATGCGGTCGTGGCACTGGGAGGAAAACCGGCGAACTATGCCGAATATTCTGGCGATCCTCCGGATTGGGCGGTGAGCGCTTTGACGGACAAGGTCTGCTCTCTTCCGAATATCGAACATATCATCGTCGGGGGCGCCATTGCGAACTTTACTAATGTGAAAAAAACCTTTGCTGGCATCATTCAGGGATTCCGGAAAGCAAAGAGCGAAGGGAAGCTGGAAGGGGTGAAAATCTGGGTTCGGCGCGGCGGTCCGTTTGAAAAAGAAGGATTGGATTCCATGCGTGCGCTGACTCATGAAGGGTTTGATATTCAAGTTTATGATCGGAATACCCCGTTAACAGATATCGTCGATTTTGCGTTAAAGGGAGGAAAATAAGATGGCAATTCTGGCAAACAAAAATACGCGCGTGATGATCCAGGGTGGGCCGGCGGGTGTCAATGCGGCGAAAAAGATGGCGGAATTCTGCCAGTTGAATAAGCTCCCTTTAAATGTGCAGGCGTTTGTATTTCCTCCCGACGCGGGCAAGACTTATGAAATTCCATACGGTAGCGAACTGATTTCCGTGCCGGTTTATAAGACGGTGGGCGAGGCAACCAGGAACCATACCGGTATTAATACAACCCTGATCTATGTCGGCCCGGACAGAGCCTTTAATGCCGCCACTGAAGCGTTGAAAGAGCCCAGCATTCAACTCGTTTCCATGATTACCGAAGGGGTTCCGGAAAAAGATTCGAAACTCTTGACGAAAGAGGCAAAGAAACTCGGGAAAGTATTCAACGGACCTTCTGCGATCGGAATCATTTCCGCAGGGGAATGCCGGCTAGGGGTGATCGGTGGAGCGTATGACAATTTGATATTAAGTAAACTTTATCAATCCGGGTCGTTTGGCGTTCTGACCAAGTCAGGAGGACTTTCAAACGAAATCATCTGGATCGTCAGCCAGTTTGCCGACGGAGTTTCAACCGCGGTTGGAATTGGAGGAGATGCATTTCCCGGTTCAGATTTTGTCACCTACCTTGAAATGTTTGAAAAAGATCCGAAAACCAAAGTGGTTGTGATTGTAGGAGAGATGGGGGGAGACCTCGAGGAGAAAGCGGCAGAATGGTTCGGCGCTAAAAAAAGAAGAATTCAACTTATGGCGGTCATCTCGGGATTCTGTCAGGAGACCCTGCCCAAAGGAATGAAATTCGGTCACGCCGGTGCGAAAGAGGGTCTCCATGGTGAAGGCTCGGCAAGGAGCAAGATGGAACTGCTCAGAAAATCGGGGGCCATTGTTCCTCAAACCTTTGGCGCGCTTGGACCGGCCATCAAGAAAATTTATGAAGAACTGATTGCCAAGGGGGAAATTCAACAAACGCCCGCGGTGGATGTCCAGACACTTCCCAAACTGCCCAAGACCGTCCAGCAAGCGATGAAAGAGGGAGATGTGATGGTGGAGCCCCTTTTTAAGTCGACGATCTCCGATGACCGGGGTGACGAACCGCTCTACGACGGATATGCCGCTTCGGAATTGATCAACAAAGGGTATCAGATTCCTCATGTGATTGGATTGCTCTGGAACAAACAGCTGATTTCAAAAAATGAAGCGGAAATTATCAAACGGATTATGATGCTCTCAGCCGATCATGGTCCTTGTGTCAGCGGTGCGCTGGGCACGATCGTCGCCGCGTGTGCCGGAATCCCGATGGCTCAGTCGGTTGCCGCAGGCATGCTGATGATCGGTCCCCGTTTTGGCGGCGCCGTGACCGATGCGGGTAAATGGTTCAAATATGGCGTTGACAAGAAACTGTCCGTTGAGGAATTTCTGAACTATATGAAGGCCAACGTCGGACCCGTTCCGGGTATCGGACATCGGGTCAAGAGTTTGAGAAATCCGGACAAACGGGTGAAGGAGCTGGTCGGATATGTCAAATCGCTCAAGATTTCGACTCCATGCCTCGATTTTGCCCTGGAAATTGAAAAAGTGACGACGGTCAAGAAAGACACGCTCATTCTGAACGTGGATGGTGCCATGGCGGCCATTCTGGTTGACTTGGGATTCCCGAATGAAAGTCTGAATGGATTTTTTATATTATCCAGGACGATCGGTATGATCGGACATTGGGTCGACCAAAAACGGCAGGGGAGCCGTCTCATCCGCCTCTTTGATTATCTGGTGAACTATGCTTCTCCTAAAAGGAGAGAAGTACCGCCATTATAATTTTCGTAAAAAAAAAGTGATTGATAGTTGGAAAGATTGCCAGGCTGATCCTTGAACAGCGACTCTTCGAAGTTTGATTACCTTACTAAAATGACGTTAAAATAGGGGGTAAACTTCGGAGCCGGAGCAGAGAGAGGATGACCTGGCGATCGTCTAATCCCTAATGTGAGAACGAGTCAATTTGTCTGAGATGGAGTGGAAGACCAGCATTGCCGGCCAGATCGGCGCGGAGACCGTTATACGCGGATATCCGCTTACGGAACTGATTGGCAAGCTTTCCTTTGCGGAAGCGATATTTCTCGTTTTGAAAGGGGATCTGCCGACCGATCGGGAAAAGAGGCTTCTTGAAGCCACGCTTGTGGCGATCATCGAGCATGGTATTGCCCCTCCTTCCATTGTCGCCGCAAGAATGGTTTTGTCCGGAGGTAATTCCGTTAACTCCGCGGTGGCCGCAGGCGCTCTGACACTCGGTGATTTTCATGGTGGAGCGATTGAAGCGCTTGCGCGGATTCTCCAAGAGTCTATGACGCCGGACGCGGACAATGTTCGCGTTCTGGCCAAGAAAATTATTCTCGAGTACAGACAAAACAAACAACGTGTGCCGGGTTTCGGGCATAAACTCTATAAGAGAGACCCCAGAGCTCTTAAACTGATTCAAATCGCGCGCGATCTTGGTTTTAATGGAAAATATATCGATCTGGCGCTAGCCATTCAGGATGAACTGGAAGCCGGTTCCGATGGCAAACCACTCCCCCTGAATGTGGATGGGGTGACCGCCGCGATTCTTTCCGAAATGGGTATCCATTGGAGGAATGGTTCGGGACTTTTTATCATCGGACGGATACCGGGGGTTGTGGCCCATGTGGTTGAAGAAAAGATGCGGGAGCGCCCTTTTCGAAGGCTTACTGAGGGCACGCATCGCTATGATGGAAATCCGATCCGCCATTTAAAAGAAAAATAAGAAGATGAAAAAGGCTATTGATAAAAGCGTGGAGATGGTACAGGTCGAAATCAGCGGGAGAAAGCATCAGGTTCCTGCGGGATTAACGGCCATCAAAGCAATCTGGTACACGGGTCAGGCCTTGACGCGCGGAATCGGATGTTTGGGAGGGGTCTGCGGCGCCTGCTCGGTGATTTACCGGATTCGCGGAAATCACGAACTGAACTACGGACTTGCCTGTCAGCTTTTGGTTGAGGAAGGTATGTCTTTTTCTTTTGCACCCCACATTCCGTCCAGTAAAGCCACCTATCATCTGGAAGAGATTAAAGATCCCAAACAGGAACTGGTCAAATATTATCCGGAGGCGGCGCTCTGTCGAAATTGCAATACCTGCACGGAAGCCTGCCCTCAGGGTATCGACGTCAGGGGAAATGTCTGGCGAGCGGTTTTCGGTGAATTTAAACAGGTTCGTGATGAAACCCTCAATTGTGTGATGTGCAATCTCTGCATTCCGGTCTGCATTGCCGATATTTCCCCGAACCTCGTTTTTCTTTATGCGCGCCGAACCCACAACTATTTCTACGAAAAGAAAGTACCTAATCTGACCCACCGTCTGGCTGAAATCGAACAGGGAAAATTCAAGTCCGATTGGGCCGACATCCATCGCTGGATATCCAACGAGCAGAAACCTCAAGAGAGTGCCACTTCAGCCGGATTATCCGGCGGACAGAAGTAATTTCGATGAGTCCTCGCTCCTTCGAGATCATTGTCTCTGGAAAACCTTATTCTGTTCCCGAAGGAATGAATGCCATTCAGGCCATCTGGTATTGCGGAATCGATCTGACACATGGCATCGGATGTCTGGGCGGTGTCTGCGGAGCTTGCACGATGACTTACAAAGTGGGTGATTCGCCGGTCAAAACGGCGCTCGCCTGTCAAACGATGATTCTCGATGGCATGAACTTCAGTTTATATCAGCCAGAGGCAAAACGATTTGTTCCCTATAAGAACCGGCTTGATCGAGTCGGGGCCTTGGAGCCATCCAGTCTGAAAACTCATTTTAGCGAGACGTTGCCCGGCACGAGAAGATGCGTCTCCTGCGGCGCTTGTTCCGTGGTCTGTCCTCAGGAGATTGATGCCATGAAGGGCGTTAAGGAAGCGATTAATTGCAATTTCAAAGTCGTATCCGATCTTTTCCTCAATTGCGTGATGTGCGGTCTTTGCGCTTCGGTCTGCGAAGTTCAGGTATTACCTCACCTCGTAGGCCTTTATAGCCGCCGGGCCACGGCGATCCACCTGACCCCTTCCAGCGAACAGCTTACAAAGAGAGTCGAAGAGATTAAAGCGGGGCGATATGATTCAGAATGGGATTCCCTGAATAAAATGAGTGCAAAAGACTGGGCCGAGGTCGGATGAATACATTAGAATCTTCTCGTGAACTGGTCGATGAAAAGCGGGGTCGAAGAAGGGATCAGACTTTCGCGCCTGTGTCGATCGAAGAAAAAGAGGAACGGCTTCATGCTTTTCATCCCGATTATCATGCGAAGGGATATCGAAATATCCGGGTCGGGGCGAATAAGGGCGATAAGACGGTTCATGAGCTGGCAGAGCTTCTCGAAGCCCAGAGCCCGGTGTATCAAAAAGAGGTTAATCTCCAGCCGACACTGAACACAGATGTGCTGATTTTAGGCGGAGGAGGTGCCGGGGCCGCGGCTGCGCTGGTTGCCAAAGCGACCGGGGCCGATGTCCTCATTGCCACCAAGCTCCGTTTTGGCGATTGCAATACTGTTATGGCCGAAGGGGGTATGCAGGCGGCAGCGGGGAAAGAAGATTCACCCATCATCCATTTTAAAGATACGATGAGAGGCGGACAGTTCAAGAATGACCCCCAGCTCCTGAGAACCCTGGTTGAAGAGGGACCTGAAGCCGCACAGTGGCTTCTTAATCTGGGTGTTTCCTTCGATCGAGACGAAGAAGGAAACCTGAAATTAAAAGGGGGTGGCGGAACCAGCCGGGCGCGCCTTTTGACATGTAAGGATTATACCGGGCTCGAACTCATGAGGACGCTGAAAGACGCCGTCCTGAATGAAAATGTAAAAATTCTTGAGTTTTCCCCTGCGGTGGAACTTCTATCAAATGCTCAGGGGCACTGTACTGGAGCGGTTCTCAAAAACCTTGACACAGGCCAGTGGATCATCGTGCAGGCCAAGACCATTATTTTGACGACAGGAGGCATCGGGCGGCTTCATATTCAGGGATTCCCGACCTCAAATCACTTTGGCGCCACCGCAGACGGTCTCCCTCTGGCCTATCGGCTGGGAGCGGCGCTTACCATGGCCGACACTTTCCAATATCACCCGACCGGCGTCATTTATCCCGTGCAAATGGAAGGTCTATTGGTGACAGAAGCCATTCGGGGAGCGGGTGCCCAGCTTGTCAATGGAGAAGGTGAGCGGTTTGTCTACGAATTGGAAACGCGCGATTTTGTCGCGGCTTCGATTATCAGGGAATGCCAGGAAGGGAGAGGCGTGGAGACGCCTTCCGGAAAGAAAGGGGTCTGGCTTGACTTTCCGATGGTGAATCTGAAAAATGGGCCAGAACACCTCGATCAACATTTTCCAAACATGATTCGCCAATTTTCAAGATTTCAGCTGAATATCCGGAAAGAACCGATTCTGATTTATCCAACACTTCATTATCAAAACGGTGGCGTCAGAATCAATCGCGATGGAGAGTCGGATATCAAGAATCTTTATGTGGCCGGAGAAGCTTCGGGTGGAGTGCATGGGAGAAACCGGTTGATGGGCAATTCCCTTCTCGATATCATCGTCTATGGCAGAAGAGCTGGACGGGCGGCTGCCGAAAAAGCCAAAAGCACGGAATGGTCTCCATTAACCCTGGGCCACCTGGATCGGTTCAATCAGGAACTCCAAAAAGAGAATATTCATCCGGTAAAAACATCGCCGATGCTCTTTCCTGATTATGTGAGAAAAGAAGAAGTCACGAAAAAAAGCGCATAGAAAAGTGAAATGATTGCATCTTTAAACAGACTGACAGAGAACATTCCACTCTGCTCCGGCTCCGAAGTTTACCATCTATCTTAATGACATTTGGGTAAGGTAACCAAACTTCGAAGAGGTCGCTGTTCGGAAAATTCTCTTTCAGTCTGTTTAAGAAAGAACCTTGTAAATTAGAATAGCTCGTTCAGATTAATCAGAGTGTTTTGTTCGTCGCGATTCTTCGAAGTTTTGCTTAGCCCTCCACAAAATAGGTTTTTTAGAATGAGGGTAAACTTTGGATCCGGAGCAGAGAATAATATACTCTCATTAATCTGAACCGTTCGATTAAATACCTAATAAGAGGGGCATGAAATAAATGAATATACATGAATATCAAGCCAAATCTTTGTTTAGAGAATTTCAAATTCCGGTGCCCAATGGCAAACCGGCTTTTTCAGCTGATGAAGCCGCCACCATCGCAAAGGACGGCATTCAGGGTCCGGTTTATGTGGTCAAAGCCCAAATTCATGCAGGTGGGCGAGGAAAAGCCGGGGGAGTCAAGATTACAAAAAACAGGGATGAAGTCAGAGAATTGGCCAAAAACATCCTGGGAAAAGTGCTGGTGACCCATCAAACCGGATCAGAGGGGAGAGAAGTCCGGTTATAATGGCGAGTACCGAGGGGGGAATGGAAATTGAAGAGGTTGCCGAAAAACACCCCGACAAGATTATTAAACTGATGATTGATCCGGCGGTCGGCGCATTCCCATTTCATGGCAGGTCGATTGCCTTCCAACTCGGGATGGAAAAAGAGGTCGTTTCGCAGTTTGTACCGTTTCTTCAAAACCTTTACCGGCTTTTTATGCAAAAAGACTTAAGTATGGTCGAAATCAATCCACTGGTCATTACCAGGGAGAAGAAACTGATTGCACTCGATGGGAAAGTCCTGGTCGATGACAATGCCCTGTTTCGACATGAAGATATCAAGGGGATGAGGGATCTGGATGAGGAAGCTCCCTTGGAAATTCGGGCCTCCAATTACGGATTGAATTACGTCAAGCTGACCGGAAAGATCGGCTGTATGGTCAATGGGGCAGGTCTTGCCATGGCCACAATGGATGTGATTAAACTGGCCGGCGATGAACCCGCTAATTTTCTAGACGTCGGCGGCGGCGCTTCGAAGGAGACGGTGAATCACGCGTTTCAGATTCTTCTGGCGGATCCAAATGTAAAGGGCATATTTGTGAATATATTTGGCGGAATCGTCCGGTGCGAAAGAATTGCCGGAGGAATTATCGAAGCTGCGAAGGAAGTGGAGTTACGTGTTCCGCTCGTTGTCAGACTTGATGGAACGAATGCGCCAGAGGCCAGGGAGATGCTGAGAAATTCCGGGCTAAAGCTCGAAGTGGCGGAAAATCTCTGGGACGGAGCGCAAAGAATCGTTAAAATGGTGAGATAATAACGGATAGCAAATTGGTCAGGTACATCGAGGATTAATTTCTCTATGCTCCGGCTCCGAAGTTTACCCTCTATTTTAACGACATTTGAGTTGGGTAACCAAACTTCGAAGAGTCGCAGTTGAGAAATCATTCCTCGACATACCTGATTCACCCAAAACCGAGTTGCTTTAGGTTTTACTCAAATCCTTAAACAAATTAATAATAGGAATGAATTTATGAGCATACTTGTAAATAAAAAAACCAGAATTATCGTGCAGGGGATAACCGGAAAAGAAGGTTCGTTTCATGCGTTAGCCTGTAAAGAGTATGGAACCAAGGTGGTGGGGGGCGTCACGCCGGGAAAAGGGGGAACCGAGCTGGAAGGGATTCCGATCTTTAATACGGTGGCCGAGTCAGTTCAAAAAGTGAAGCCAAACGTCTCGATGATCTTCGTGCCACCTCCGTTTGCCGCCGATGCAATACTTGAAGCTGCAGATTCAGAAATTCCTCTAATTATTTGTATTACTGAGGGAATTCCTGTAACAGACATGGTTAAAGTGAAACGTTATCTAGCTGGTAAAAAGAGCCGCCTCATCGGCCCCAATTGTCCCGGCATTATTACGCCCGAAGAGTGCAAGATTGGTATTATGCCGGGTTTCATCCATAAAAAGGGCCACGTGGGAGTCGTATCCCGAAGTGGCACCTTAACCTATGAGGCGGTATGGCAGTTGACCCAGCGGGGTCTAGGGCAGAGTAGCTGTGTCGGGATCGGCGGGGATCCGGTCAACGGGACTAATTTTGTCGATATTCTGGAGCTATTTGAAAATGATCCTGAAACGCATGCAATCGTCATGATCGGCGAGATTGGCGGAGATGCCGAAGAGAAAGCCGCCGCTTTTATCTCCAAACATGTGACCAAACCGGTGGTAGGATTCATCGCCGGAATGACAGCGCCTCCCGGAAGAAGGATGGGCCATGCCGGAGCGATCATCGCAGGAGGCAAAGGGGGAGCTTTAGACAAAGTGAGGGCTCTTGAAAAAGGGGGCGTGACAGTGATCGATAATCCGGCTAAGATCGGAGAAACTGTCGAAAAGAGATTGAAGAGTCTGAAAAAGAAACCGCTCAAAAGTATCAAAAAAGCGGTTCCGAAATCAAAAAAGCGAGGAATTGCCAGTAAGAAAGTAGCGGTTAGGAAAAAGGTAAAAGGCCGGCGATAATTAAAAAAGCCCTGATTCTTATGCTGGGACGATAAAAATCAGGGCTTTGGTTTTCTCTCTATAGGATTAAACCACTTTTACATTACTTGCCTGGGGGCCTTTTGCTCCGCTGGAGACTTCAAATTCGACGCTATCTCCTTCTTTTAAAGTCTTAAAGCCATCTCCCAATATCGCGGAAAAATGAACAAAAACATCTTCTCCGCCTTCTTGAGAAATAAATCCATAACCTTTGCTGGCGTTAAACCACTTGACCGTACCTTTTGCCACTATACATCCTCCTTCTATAAGAAGGGCTAGTGCTGCCCCTTCTACCAATGAAACAGGATAGAGATTGCCATTCCTGATACTATTGCTTGCGGAAGGAATTCTCTCCTTACCCGTATTGAACCTGATGAACGCCGGCAATCTGTTTTTGAGAAAAAAAAACCGCAGAGATTTAGGTTCCTTATCCTGCGGCTAACTTTACAAAAGTTTTTTCATACAAAAAGATTACCAATTAAACAGTTGTCATTTTAAGAGAACCTTAAATAAAATGTCAAGAAAAACTTTTACCCCATGAAATGAGGGAGAATGTCTTGCGCCCTTCCTAAAAAGGTATGGTCCATCTCCCCGGAAATGGGAGTCTTTTCAAGATTAATTTCAACTAAAAATGAACCGTTTCGTTTTGCGATTCCCGCCAGAGAAGCGGCAGGGTGAACGACACCTGAAGTTCCAATTACAAACATGACATCGGAATGCTGGACCGCGGCGTATGATTTGTCCATGTCGGACGTCTCTAACTGTTCACCGAACCAGACGATATGGGGGCGCAGGAGTCCACCACATTCCAGACAGGTCGGCAAGAGTCGGATGGGCACATCAAAATTAAATGAAATCCGGTGGCAATGCGTGCATCGGACTTTCCAGATATTACCATGTAGTTCAATAGGATTGGTGCTTCCACCTTTTTCATGAAGTCCGTCGACATTCTGAGTAATCAAATGAAAGCGGGTAAAAGACTTTTCGAGTTCCGCGACCATGTAGTGGCCTGGATTCGGCTCTTTGGTTGCAATGATTCCGCGACGCCAATCATACCATTCCCAAACCAGTCGAGGATCCCTGGCAAACGCGGCCTGGGTCGCGAGATCCTCTGCTCGATGATTCTTCCAAAGACCATCTTCACCTCGAAACGTCGGAATTCCACTGTCTGCCGAGATCCCTGAGCCGGTCAAAACCGTCACTGCATTGGCTGTGGCCAGCCTTTTTTTGGTAATTTCAATCTGTTCTTTCATATCCAAGTTCGACATTGGTTGAGTCTACTTAAATGTGGTAAGTTAATTCAAGATGAAACCCTCTTTAAGCACTAAAAACCTTCACGAAACACTTGAATACTGTTATGGTTGTTCACAATGTATTTCGTATTGCCCCTTTTATCCGGCGACTTTCTCCATTCTCGAGGAGGAGAATCAGAAAAAAATTCCCCTGCTGACTGATCGAATTGATCAGATCATTGATCTTTGCTACGACTGCAAACTCTGCAGCACCTCTTGTTCATTTGATAAAGACCTTCCACACGATGTGTTGCTCGTCAAGTCGGAACATTTCCAGGAGCAGGGGAGGTCATTTCTAAAATGGATGTTTGCCCATGTCGAGAAGGTTCAAAAATGGGGAGCGACCTTTGCGGACCTTTCTAATTTTATTCTTAATAATGCGCCGATTCGATTTCTTCTGGAAAAGATAGTAGGTCTCCACAAAAAAAGAATCATGCCCAGATTTTATCGCCAGACCTTCTTGAAATGGTTTATCCGCCACGAGAAGGAGAGACCTCTCGTTCGTTCCAGTAGGAAGGTCGCCTATTTTTATGGATGCTTTACGAATTACCACCGTCCAAGTGAAGGAATCTCGGCAATCAAAATTCTTGAAAAAAACGGAATCGAAGTGGTTGTTCCCGAGCAGGTCTGCTGCGGTCTTCCCCAGGTTTCGGAGGGAGATCTGACGGGCATCGAAAAATACGATGAAAATCTTTCTCACCTGATCCCATGGATCGAGAAGGGGTATGATATCGTTGTAACCTCTGTTCCCTGCAGTCTAACGATCAAGAAGGAATTTCCCAAGCATGCGGAATCCCTGCTCGCTGGAAAAGTCGCTGCTCATACGTATGATATCAGCGAATATCTGATGAAGCTTCATCGGGAAGGGGAACTGATTTCGCCTGATCAACCGGTTCACGAAAAGGTCGCTTACCATGTCGCCTGTCATTTGAAAGCGCAAGAGATGGGATATCCGGCTTACGATTTGTTGAAATTGGTGCCGGGACTCACTCGCAGTATTATCGATCGGGGTTGCTGTGGTCTGGCTGGAACCATGGGGTATCACAAGGAAGGTTTTGATCTCGCCCAGAAAATCGGAGAAAAGATGATTAACGGGATCTCCGAAGAAAACCCGACCCTGGCCGCCAGCGATTGTCCAAAATGCAATATTCAGATAAAACAGGGAACGGGGATCGAGGCACTTCATCCTCTCGAAATCTTCATAAAAGGATACAAAAAATGATTACCTTCGAGAAACAAGGAACGGGAGAAGTTCAAATTTACTGGTGTTGATGGAAGGGAAGATTTTCCTTTTGTTAGGCCGAAATAATTGAAAAATTAAAATTATAAAGTTAAATATTAAGGAATAATTCTATCTTATTGGATTTCTGCATTATTATTGATAGAAAATAAGGTTAACAAACTAGTTGAGTAACTTTCCACTGAAATAGGTGTTAAATAAAGTGCCAGGCAATATTTAAGGGGCTTTTCAATTCAGAGTTTTCTATTATATAGAATAGAGTAAATATCTGATTCTGAGGTAAATAATGAAAAACTTCTTGGTTATGAATATCACCGCTTTAATTCTCATATCAATAGTATCGAAAGCGGAAGCGAGATATGGACCATATCTAAGTTTGGATTTAGAAGGAAACAGTCGAAGAGTAGAAGAAAATTGTATTCAATGCATTGATCCAAATACTGGTTTGCCTGCATTGAAATTTTATGGGAATGGAGATTCGACACGGTTATTAGCCAGATTAGGAATGGATCTCCGCCCACTAGATATTTATTTAACGTTTGGAGGTTCTACTCTTACCGTAAATGAATTTGACGGTTATCACGGACAACTGGCTCCGACATTTGGCGGTGGTATAAAAATTAGAATGTATGAATCGACGTCATATGAACATTTCAATATATTTATTAATCCAGATATAATCTATTTTAAGTCGAGCGATACTATTCAGTTTATATCTCAGTCATTGGGTGTTATAACGGAATCGCATGATGTTTCCTGGACAGAATATGGGGTTAAAGTGGGGGGATCTGCCAGATATGACTTTATGGAGCCATATGCGGGAATCTCTGTATCATTCCTAGACGGTGAAGAATCAGGTCCCGTTTTTGGAACAGCAGATTTCAAGGAGAGAGATAATCTAGGTTTCTTTCTTGGAGCGAACTATTATTTTGATCCTACCGGTCAAGCGTCCCTATATGGTGAAATCGGGGGCGGGGACAATGGATACGTTAAGGTGGGGATTAAAACGAGATTTTGAGTGATGTAAGGGGTATACCCATGAAATCGATGACCTCGATCCAGAGATTCAAAATGCTTTTGGCTGGGGTTCTGCTTTTCCTGATATCGGGCACTCTTTTCGCATGTGTCCCGGCCCATACGAGTCTCTTGTTCGATTATCGTTACCCGCCTCGGCCCTATCCGTATTACTACGACCATTATTATTACGGACCCTACTATTATTATCCAGATTACTATGGATATTATAGTCCCTTCTACTATCCCCGATATCGAAGTTATCCGTATGTCGTACCGGCTCCTCCTTCATCAGGACGCGGACGGACAGTTCGCTAGGAAATTTCGTTTTTTGATAAAGACTCGTTAGTCCATTGAGTCTAAAATTCGACGAAGGGACCCATTTTTCGATATTTCTCGTATCGGAGGGAGGTTCTTTTATCAGGGGAGATACTTTCAAGTACAGTCAGGTGGGAATCGATACATTTTGCACAGGTTTCGGCCATTTCTTTTGGGTTTCTATGAGCACCCCCAAGTGGTTCCAGGAGAATGACATCGATTACCTTTGCCGCGTAAAGTTCCTGTGCAGTCATTTTGAGCGCTTCAGTCGCTTCTTTTGTTTTTCCGCTCTCTTTCCATAGAATTGCGGCGCATCCTTCCGGTGAAATCACCGAATAGACGGAATGCTCAAGCATAATAATCCGGTCGGCCACACCGAGCGCCAAGGCGCCGCCGCTGCCCCCTTCGCCGATAATGATCGAAATCACAGGTACAGAAAGGCGTGACATTTCAAAAAGATTTCTTGCGATCGCTTCCGACTGACCTCTTTCTTCAGCGCCTATTCCGGGGTAGGCTCCCGGGGTATCCACCATAGAGATAATGGGAAAATTAAATTTATCGGCTAACCGCATTAACCTGAGTGCCTTTCTGTAACCCTCCGGGTTAGCCATTCCAAAGTTTCTCTGTACCCTCTCCTTTAAGGTTTTTCCTTTTTGATTGCCGAGATAAACGACCGATCTTCCCTTGAATTTGGCAAGACCTCCGACGATTGACTGGTCATCCGCGCTAAGACGGTCCCCATGAAGTTCCATTGGTTGTTCGAATATGACCTTGATGTAGTCGGAAAAGGTGGGGCGCTGGTTATGTCGTGCGACCTGAACCTTTTGCCAGGGGGTTAATCTGGAATAAATCTCAAAGAGGAGTTGATTGAATTTTTTCTGGAGTTTTGCGACCTCTTCCTGGATTTTAAGGTCAGGGGAAGGGGTTTCTTTAAGTTGGTTGATTCTCAGTTCAATGTCCTGAAGGGGCTTTTCAAAGTCTAGAAAATCGGTCATGCTGTTTCCTGTACATTGATAATATTGACGTTTTCCCTCCCGAAAATGTCAGAAAGTTCCGAAAGGGAAGTTTCTGAGAGCTGAAGTGAAAAAGAACTCGCTAACGACATATAATATTCTTTTTTGCCCGGAGTTACCAGTTTTAAAAATACGGGAGCTTCACCCGGATATTTTGTTAACAATCCCTTAAGGTTGGAAATGTCCCCCTCGTCTCGCTGATCGGTATCGATTAGAATCTCAATCTTGGGTATTTTCTTAGGAAGATTTTGCAATTTTTCAATTTTCGTCAGTTTTAATTTGACCCCCTTTTCCCCTTTGTCTACCACCCCGGAAAAAATCAGAGGATGTTCCGTTTCAAGCAGATGAGAGGTCGTAAGGTAAAGATCGGGGAAGATGACCGCTTCTATTGTTCCGGCCAGGTCTTCAATTTTCAGAACGGCCATAGAATCTCCGCGTTTGGTTTTCATGATTTTCTTACTGCTAATTAGCCCCGCCATTCGAACCTCTTCGCTGTCATTTTTCTCTTCTATGGCCGCGATATCCGAAAGATAATACCGCTTCAATTCGGATTCAAACCGTACCAGCGGGTGACTTGAAATATAAAATCCAAGCGATTCTTTTTCGTTTTTAAGGAGTGTGGCTTCGTCCCATTCCGACGTCTCCGGAAGATTGCTTTCCGAATCCGTTTTTTCTGCAGACTCGTCGGGAGCGAACGAAAATAACCGTTCCTGGCCTGCTTCTTCTTCCTTCTGAAAGAGACTCCCATCTTCCATTGCTTTTTCCAATACGGCCATCTGTTGAGCCCGGTTCCCCTTCAAATTTGATAATGCGCCCCCTTTGATGAGACCTTCAAAGACCCTTTTATTGACCTTGCGAAGATCCACTCGTTTGCACAGATTAAAAATCGAACGAAATGGCCCGTCAGCAATCCGATTGGCAATAATGACCTCAATGGCCGCTTCGCCGACATTTTTAATGGCGGCAAGGCCAAAACGGATCCCTTCATCCGTGATTGTGAATCGGCTTCGACTTTCATTAATATCGGGAGGAAGGATCTTAATTCCCATCGCCTTGCATTCCGAAAAGTATTGAACGATTTTATCCGGGTTTCCCATTTCGCTTGATAGGAGGGCGACCATAAAAGGGATTGGAAAGTGCGTTTTCAAATAGGCGGTCTGGTAAGTAATCAACGCATATGCCGCGCTATGAGATTTGTTAAAGCCGTATCCTGCGAAATAGGCCATCAAGTCAAATATTTTTTCAGCCTTTTTCTCCGGAATTTTATTTTTCTTTGCTCCTTCAATAAAAATTGTCTTCTGTTTTTCCATCTCCTCGGGAAGCTTTTTCCCCATGGCTCGCCGAAGAAGATCGGCGTCTCCCAGGCTAAAACCGGCCAGGACGTTAGCAATCTTCATCACCTGTTCTTGATAAACAATGACGCCATAGGTCTCTTTTAATATCTCTTCGAGGAGGGGATGCTCATAAGCAATTTTGGTCTTTCCTCGCTTACGTTTAATAAAGTCATCCAACATGCCGCTCTGAATCGGTCCAGGACGATAAAGCGCCAAAAGGGCAATAAGGTCTTCAAATCGCTCCGGATGCATTTTGGTCATCAGATCGACCATACCACGGCTTTCAAGCTGGAAAATTCCGAGTGTATTTCCTTTACAGAGAAGCTCAAAAGTGGCGGGATCATTGGTTGGAATCGTCGAAATATCGAAAGGCTGACTTTTTTGAATGATCTTCTCCGCCTCCCGGATTACGGTTAAGGTTCTCAGACCGAGAAAATCAAATTTCACCAGCCCGATCTTCTCGATGTCACCCATTGAAAACTGGGTGACAATTTCATCATGGGTGCCTCGGTAAAGGGGAACATGCTCGATGAGCGGCTTGTCTGAAATAACGATACCGGCGGCATGCGTTGAGGCGTGGCGGGCAAGACCTTCGATCGACTGCGCCCGGGTCATCAATTCGTTAACCTTCGGGTCGCTTGTCATCAATTCTTTAATTTTAGGTTCCTGTTCAAGTGCCTTTTCAAGTGTGATATTCAGTTCGTTTGGTATAAGTTTGGCCACTTTATCGACCTCGGCATAGGGGATATCCAGCACCCTTCCCACATCCCGGATCGAACCTTTGGCCGCCATGGTCCCAAAGGTGATAATTTGAGCGACATGGTCGGATCCATATTTATTGACGACATATTGAATCACAGCCTCTCTCCCGTCGACGCAAAAATCCATGTCGATATCCGGCATGGAAACCCGCTCCGGATTCAAGAAGCGCTCGAAAATCAATCCATATTCGAGGGGATCGATATCGGTAATCTTGACCGCATAAGCCACCAGACTCCCCGCCGCGGAGCCTCTACCCGGTCCGACCGGGATCCGGTGAGTCCGGGCGTAGTTAATGATGTCCCAGACGATTAATAGATATCCGGCATACCCCATCTTGCTCAACATCGCGAGCTCATCTTCCAATCGTTTTTTATAGACCGGATGGAGAGCGAAATCGACTTTTTTCAGACGCTCTTCCAGGCCGTGATGGGCCAGTTCGGAAAGATAGGCATCTCTCGACAGCTCATTCGGAACCTGGTACTGGGGGAGGTAGGTGTTTCCGGAAATCAATTTTACTTTGCCTGCGCACCGTTCAGAAATCAGGAGCGTGTTGGAAACGGCTTCGGGAGTTTCTTTAAACAAGAGCGCCATCTCATCGCCCGATTTAAAATAAAGTTGATTGCTTTCCGAAGCGAGGTGATTTTTTTGGTGGAGCGTTCTGCCGCTGGCCAGACAATGAAGGATCTCAAGTGACAGGGCGTCTTCCTGTCTGAGGTAGTGGCAATTGTTTGAGGCGGCAAGTGGTATGGATGCGGTTCTTCCCAGTTTAATCAACTCCTCATTAATTTTCTTTTGTTCAAAAAGGCCGTTATCGCAAAGCTCGAGATAAAAATTCTCTTTTCCGAGAATTTCCTGGTATTCGCGGGCCGCTTCATGGGCTAGTTCAACCTGCCCGCGCTCCAGCAGATACGGAATTTCACCCTTGGAGGCACCCGACAGGGCGATCAGTCCTTTTGAGTTTTCGGAAAGCAGAGCTTTGTCGATTCTCGGTTTGAAATAAAACCCTTCCATGTGGGCCAGCGAAACCAGCTTCAAGAGATTTTGATATCCGGCCTGATTTTCCGCGAGTAAAATTAAATTATAGTAGGGGGCAGTGAGGTTTGAATTTTCTTTTGTCATTCTGCTTTTTGGTGCTACGAACAACTCGCATCCAATAATCGGTTGAATTCCCTTTTTTAAAGCGGCCTTATAAAATTCAACCGTTCCAAAAAGATTGGCGTAGTCGGTGATTGCGACTGCCGGCATTTCGTATTCCGCAGCAAGATCAATTAAGGGTTCAATCTGGATCGAAGCCTCTAGGAGGGAATACATGGTATGAAGGTGAAGGTGAACGAACGGCGTAGTCATTGAAATGAAAACCAGTTGAATTGTTTATTTGCTAATTTGTTTTTCTGGCAAAATTTGCGAATTGATGAATTTGTTTTTGTGTTGATGACTTTAACAACTCAACAATTCAACTTTGTTTTCTGATTCTATCGGTTCCAAAAAAGTCGGTCAAGCCCTTTAACGTTGTTGTAATGGAAGATTATTTTAAGTAGAATAAACTGATTTCAGTTTCATAGATCCAAGTGTTCTCCCCCCTGAAATTAGCGCCACTTGAAAATGGAGTCTCCCGGCGAGTCAACAACTCTGAAACAATCCGAGTCCGGAGCAAAAATTAGGCAATTCTGACGGCAGGATGGTATGTCAGATACCACGTTTTTTAATTTCAAAGAAAAATTCGGTGGTTTAGAGGTGTCACAAGTGGTGAGATCAAAGAGTCCGGAAGATAGAAACCGCCGCCTCAAACAGACTATCGCTGACCAGAAGCGGTAAGATTTTTTTGAATGCCTCAAATTGATTCCCCAATTCTTATCAAAATGCCAATAAATCGTCTTAAACTCAACTTCATTTCAAATATATGCGGGCAGATCTGGTCAGGTCTAATGATATTTGCATTTACGCCCATATATATCAGGTTTGTCGGAATAGAAAGCTACGGGCTATTTGGATTTTATGTCATGGTGCAAGGATCCATACAGGTATTGGATTTGGGTATGACCCAAACCATGAATAGAGAAATGGCTCGATATTCCGCTGTTCCAGACAAAGCAGGAGAGACACGGGACTTTGTTCGGACTATGGAAGTTTGTTATTGGATAATCGGAATAGTGATCGGAGTTATTTTGTGGATCGTTTCACCCATGATCGCAAAGGACTGGATAAGGGCTGAATCGATTACAATTAAAACCGTTCAAAATATTATTATGATTATGAGTATTGTCTTGACGCTTCAGTGGCCAATTAGCCTTTATCACGGAGGATTGCTCGGTCTTCAACGACATCCGGAATTAAATGTACTCAAGATGTGTATGAGTACTTTAAGCGGCGGGGGTGCGGTCATAATACTATGGTTAGTCTCTCCGACTATCATGGCTTTCTTTATCTGGCAAATTGTCGTTACCATTCTTCATTTGTTTTTGAGTAAATTACTGCTTCAGCGCAATCTTCCAATGTGTTTAAGAAAATCAAAGTTCAGCTTTGAATTAATTCAAAACGTTTGGCATTTTGCGGCGGGAATGAGCGGTATAACCATTTCAGCTATCATTTTGACTCAATTAGACAAGATAATTTTGAGCAAAATGCTGACCTTAAAAATATTTGGTTATTATTCGTTGGCGAGTACCTTAGGAAGCGGACTCTTAATGTTCATTACGCCTGTTTTTAATACTATATACCCCAGATTGTCTTATCTGGTTGCCTTGGGTGATCAAGCGAAATTAAAACATGCTTATCATTTAGGATCTCAAGTCATGGCAGTACTGATCTTGCCTTTAGCACTCACCATTTCTTATTTTTCATTTGATATACTTTTTTTATGGACTTCCAGCCGTGAAATTGCCCAATACGCTTCAAATATTGTAAGTGTCCTTATCATAGGGACCGCCTTAAATGGATTAATGAATCTGCCCTATGCTCTGCAGCTAGCCAACGGCTGGACAAGCATTGGACTGAAAATTAATACATTTTTTATCATTATCTTCATTCCTATGATTTATTTTTTGACAAGAACCTATGGGCCCATTGGTGCCGCATCAGTGTGGGTCATTTTGAACGGCCTTTATATGATAATTGGAGTTCCTCTTACACATCAAAAATTGTTAAAAGGAGAATCCTGGGAGTGGTTTAGTGGAGATATTTTTGTGACTTTGGTCGCAACATTTGTCGCCACTTTCATCGCAAGACAGATATTTGTGAGTCCTATGGTACCCTTTGTCGCGATTCTTAATTTAGGAATCACTTTTATATTTGTTTATTCGGTTGGGGTTCTTGCGACACCCGTAACAAGAAGCTGGGCATTGAATCGCTTTTTGAAAAAAAGGTGAAAGGGGATACATTTTAGAAAATGACCGGAATAAAGCTTTCTATATGTATTCCGACCTATAATTTCGGAAAATTCCTTACACCCTGCCTGGATTCCGTTTTAAAACAAATTTCGAATGAAGTTGAAATTATCATTGTTGACGGAGGATCAACTGACAATACTTCTGAAGTTATTCAAGGGTTTCAAAAGTCCTTTTCTAGAATAGATTACATCCGATTGGAAAAGAAAGGAGGTATAGATAAGGATCTGGCGTTGACTGTTGAAAAAGCTCACGGGGAATATTGTTGGTTGTTGTCAAGTGACGATCTCATTAAACCGGGTGCGATTGGCAGAATTCTTGATGAAACTCAAAGTGGATATGGAGTCTATTTAGGTAACCGAACAGTATGTGATATAAACCTTAATCCCATAAGAGAGCAACAGTGGCTTTCCGGAAGGATTGAAGATCAGGTGTTCAATTTTTCAGATAATTCTGAATTAATTGATTATTTAAACAAATCACAATCGTTAGGAGCGCTATTTAGTTATATGAGCACGATCATTGTGAATCGAAAAAAATGGATGAACGTTGATTATAATGAGATCTTTACAGGGAGTCATTATGCCCATGTCTTCAGAATCTTTACATTGTTGAGAAGTGGCGGTTTATTAAAATACATAAAGGACCCTCTCATAAAATGTAGAACCGGAAATGACAGTTTTTTAGATCATGGAATAGGAAATCGATTTTTAATTGACTTAAAAGGATATCAGCTTCTGGCAGATGAATTATTTGGAAAGACACCCGTTGTAAGAAACTATTTCATGTCTGTGATGCGACGTGAACATGTTTGGTATGGATTAATCTGTTTAAGAAGCGAAATATCGAACATAGTTCTGTGGGAAGATTTAAAGCGGAGATTCATGATTTTTGGTTATTCTGAAAAGCAACTTTTATTAGTTGGAATTTTAGGATTATTTAAGCCAATTATTTCATTAATCAATAAATTTACCAATTTGAAAAGAAAGTTAGGTCGAGTGGCTAATCAGAATGGGGGAGGAAGGTAGATGTCTAACTAAAGGACACTTGTTTTCGGGCAAATGGCCGGGATGGCTAATATCCAATCTTTAGATATTCTGCCGGCTCTCAGTAATGGCATGAGAGGGAACGGGGGCCCGATCCAATGGGAATCCGGAGGGTGTCCGGGTACAGATGATTTGTCCAATACTGCCTGGACCTTTTCGGCATATCCTAAAACGGGGTTAAGTCATTTAACCGAGTTGTAATAGAAGTCTTTTTTAAGTAAAATAAACCGACTTCAGCTTCATCAACCCAAGAATCCATAATATAAAAAGGAGATGACGATGTCATTTAAAATAAAGCTTGTTCTCAGTTCCTTGTTCCTATTTCTTTTTTTATACCAATTCAATGGATATGGGGAGACGATGACAATGCCGGATGAAATGAAAGGTCAACACTTCCTGAAAGTCGATAGCAGTGGCGCGTTAAACGGAATGGAAATTTCAGACAAAATTGACGGGAAACCGCTTCACGGTTATTTATCCAAACCGGATGGCAAAGGACCTTTTCCGGCGATTATCATGATTCATGAATGGTGGGGATTGAATAAGCATATCAAAGAAACCGCCGATAAATTATCCAAGAACGGGTTTGTTGTTTTTGCTGTTGACCTTTACAAAGGGAAAGTAGCCACCAACCCGGATGAAGCCAATAAATTTATGGGTGAGGTCAATAAGGAGGAATCGATCGATGCGTTAGCCGGGGCCTATAGTTGGCTAAAGAAATATCCGGCCTCGAAAGATTCAAAGATCGGGACAATTGGCTGGTGTTTCGGCGGAGGATATTCACTTCAGGCAGGTTTAAATCTTCCTAAAGTGGATGCGGTGGTGATTTATTACGGACTTCTTGAGTCAGATCCCAAAGTCCTATCGAAATTAAAGGGACCCGTTCTAGGCATTTTCGCCAACCAGGATGGGTGGATCAACACAAAAATGGTGAATGATTTTGAGACAGGGTTAAAAGAGGCCAAAGTGGCAAATAGTATTAACCGTTATGATGCGGATCATGCTTTTGCAAACCCAAGTAACCCAAAATACAATGCGACTGCCGAGGCAGATGCCTGGGGGAAGACAGTAGAATTTTTTAGCAAAAATCTCAAGAGTAAATAGGCCCACACAGGTTGAGTTGTTTAACTGTTTATTTGTAGAAGTGGAAGAAATGATCATCCAACTAAATGGCTCTGCCATTCAACGATTAAACCTGATTTAATTATGACAATACTCGTTACCGGCGGCGCAGGATTTATAGGTAGTAATTTTGTACTGGAATGGGTCCGGGAGGGGCGCGGTAAAGTCATTAATCTGGATAAATTGACTTACGCCGGAAATCTGGACAGTCTCGCCGCGATCAGGAATCATCCAGATCACCAGTTCATTCACGGGGAAATCGGCGATCAAATTCTGGTTTCTAAATTGCTTCGGGAACATCGACCGAAGGCAATCATCAATTTCGCTGCCGAAAGCCATGTCGATCGATCCATTCATTCCCCCTGGGAATTCATTCAAACGAATGTCGTTGGGGTCTTTCACCTCTTGAATGAAACGTTCCTCTATTGGAAGGGATTAAACTCGGAAGATCAAAGCAGATTCCGGTTTCTCCACATCTCGACCGATGAAGTTTACGGGTCGCTGGGCATTGAGGGAGAACCCTTCCGGGAAGATTCGCCGTATCAACCCAATTCACCTTACGCCGCATCGAAAGCGTCATCTGATCACCTGGTGAGATCATATTTCCACACGTACGGATTACCTACGTTAACCACGAATTGTTCCAATAATTATGGTCCCTATCAACATCCTGAGAAACTCATTCCTCTCATGATCTTGAATGCTCTGAAGGAAAAGCCTCTTCCTGTTTATGGAGACGGGAAAAATATCAGAGATTGGCTATATGTCGAAGACCATTGTAGTGCCATCCGGGTGGTACTTGAAAAGGGACGAGTCGGTGAAACCTACAACATCGGGGGAAGAAGTGAAAAGACCAATATCGAACTCGTTAAAACGTTAACGGGAATCCTTGATGGAATCAAACCGAGAAGATCAGGTCTGTATGAAGAGTTGATTCAATTCGTTACGGACCGGCCGGGTCATGACCGCCGCTACGCGATCAATGCGAGAAAAATTGAGAATGAGCTTGGCTGGCAGCCAAAGGAGAGTTTCAAGACGGGACTTGAAAAAACCGTCCGATGGCTCCTTGAACATCAGGAATGGACCGAAAATATTTCAAGTGGAAAATATAAAGCCTGGATCGAAACGAATTATGCTTCCCGGGAACAGATCGTAAAGCACGGTCTTAAAGGTGAGGAATAATATGAAAGGGATCATTCTGGCGGGAGGGCATGGAACCAGGTTATATCCCATTACGCAAGGAGTCAGCAAACAGCTTCTACCTGTCTACGACAAACCGATGATCTATTATCCGTTGTCTACACTGATGCTGGCAGGGATTCGAGAAATTTTATTGATCTCCACCCCAATCGATCTACCCCAATATCAGCGCCTTTTAGGAGACGGAAGCCAGTACGGAATCCGTATTGAATATGCCCCGCAGCCCAAACCGGAAGGGTTGGCGCAGGCCTTTATCATCGGAAAAAAGTTTTTGAATGGAGAAGGGGCCTGCCTGATTCTGGGTGACAATATTTTTTATGGACATGGATTAAGAGAAATCCTGCAAAAAGCGGCTTCAAATCAAGACGGTGCGACTGTTTTCGGATATTGGGTTAAAGATCCGGAACGATACGGTGTCGTTGAGTTTGACCAGAACGGGAGAGCCATATCCATAGAAGAAAAACCAAAATCGCCACGTTCGAGCTATGCGGTGGTGGGAATCTATTTCTTTGACAAAAAGATTACCGAAATTGCTTCCCAGGTGAGACCCTCTCCAAGAGGGGAACTGGAAATTACCGATGTCAATAATGCGTATTTGAAAAAGGGCGAGTTAAGAGTTCAGCAGTTTGGCCGGGGAATGGCCTGGCTAGATACCGGGACCCATGAAGCCCTGCTTCAGGCGGGAAATTTTATCGAAACGATCGAACAGCGGCAGGGTTTAAAAGTCGCCTGTCTGGAAGAAATTGCCTATGATCTGGGATATATCAACGCCGAGCAGGTTTTGATCAGGGCTAAACTTCTTGACAAGACAGAATATGGAGAATATTTGAAAAAGCTTGTTTCTGAAAAAGGGAGGTAGATGGAAAGAATTGACACCTCTTTGTCCGGTCTCTTTTTGATCAGGCCTAAAATTTTTTCTGATCCGCGAGGGTTTTTTTTTGAAAGTTACCACAGGGACAAATTTTCCAAACTCGGTATTTCGAATGCCTTTGTTCAGGATAATCATTCTAAATCGGTCAAAGGAACCTTAAGAGGACTACACTACCAGTTTAAATTTCCACAAGCCAAGCTTTGCCGTGTTATCCAGGGGGAAGTATTTGATGTGGCCGTCGATATTCGTAAGGGATCCCCTTCGTTCGGCAAATGGGTTGGGGTGCTTCTCTCGGCAGAAAATAAGGAACAGATCTATATCCCGAGGGGATTTGCACATGGTTTTCTGGTCCTCTCGGAGACCGCCGAGTTTCTTTATAAATGCGACGACTTTTATCACCCGGAAGATGAAATCGGGATTGCCTGGAATGATCCTGAAATCGGAATTAACTGGAGTTTCGCCGAGCCTATTCTCTCCAATAAAGATAAAGTAAACCTTGAACTATCAAATATAACTCACGATAAACTCCCAGAATTTAAATGATTAAAGTTTTGCTTTCCGGATCAAAAGGGATGTTGGCGCACGCCTTTTTGAAGAAAAAGCCCAATGATTGGAGTATTCTCGCAACAGATATCGAAGAACTCGATATCAGGAATCGAGTCCAAGTTCATAAAACAGTTGGCGATTATGGCCCCAATCTTATTATAAATTGTGCCGCGTTTACGCGAGTTGATGACTGTGAAACAGAAAGAGAGCTCGCTTTCTCCATCAACGCAAAAGGTGCCGGAACTATGGCTGAATCAGCTCGAGAAATTGAAGCCAAATTAGTTCATTTCAGCACAGATTATATTTTCGATGGCACCAAAAAAAGTCCGTACCTCGAAGATGATCCCCCAAATCCGATAAGCGTCTACGGATCGTCAAAATTGGCCGGGGAACGAAACGTCCGAAATGCGTCCGAAAACCATTTGCTTATTCGAACACAATGGCTATACGGAGACGGTGGCAATCATTTTGTTAAAACGATATTAAATTTGGCTAAGGAACGGGACTCCATTAAGGTTGTCAATGATCAGTTCGGCTCACCCACCTGGACCGAAGATCTCGTAGACGCGACCATTGCATTAATCCACAAGGAATCCATCGGAACTTACCATGTCGTTAATTCGGGAGAATGCAGTTGGTATGACTTTGCCAGAGAAATCGTTAAAGAAGCGGGGCTAAGTACAAAAGTCATTCCCTGTTCGACTGCTGAATTTCCGCGTCCTGCGAAACGCCCCTCATATTCTGTACTATCAGTTGACAAAACAAGCAATGTATTGGGACAGGTCATTCCGGGCTGGAAAGATTCTTTAAGAACAATGGTAAGGGGCTAAATTCTTAATTATTATTAATTCATGTAATATAAAGGAACATTCTTGGAAAATAAAAACGGTGAAATGAAACTTATTGATTTTTGGAACATCATTATAAAGAGAAAAAATATAGTGATTTGTCTTTCTCTTTTTTCTATAGCTCTCACATTTTCAATTTCTCTCTATTTTCCAAAAATATACGAAGGTGAGGTGGTATTAGCAATTCCAACGGGCTATAGTGGCTATGTCATTAATACCAGTGAGTCACAGGCAATTATCAACGTCTTATTGAATGAAATAAAAAAAGGGAATCCATTCGGTGGTATTGATGCAAATTTAGTCAAGAGTATTGATAATATAAAACTGAGTCCCATTAGTAACTCAGAGTCGAAATTGACATTGTTAGTTTATGTAAAACAAGATCCAAATAAGGGATATGAGGTTTTGAATAAAATAGTTTCTTATTTGCAAGGAAATGAGTACGTCGCGAATAAAATTAATTATGAAAAGGAGGCATTGCAGGAAAACATCGGAGAGGCTAAAAAAGAATTAGATGATGTACTTAATATTAAAAATGGCCTTCAGAAATTAATAGTAAAAAAATCATCTATAAATATAAGTCCAATTGAGCTCGAATCAAAGATAAATGAACTCAAGTCGAAAATTAGAAATTTGGAGGTTGAAAGACTCTCTATCAGAGGTTATGAGTATGTAACAAAACCCTATGTTTACAAAAATAAAGTTAAACCCAATCTGACCTTGAATGCCATACTGGCCGGAATCTTTGGATTATTCTTGAGCATACTATTGGTGCTTGCCCTTAATTCATTTGAAATTGAAAGTCGTGGGAAAGAGTAATTGCGTTCTTCAGTTTATAGTTATGAATCTTCACTCAATTTGTTCTTAAGGCAGGTCAATTTAATTAATAGTTAAATTCTGTTTTCCAAAAATTGCTTATGCAGAAAACTTTATCATTCCTAATGGCACTTTCATTTGTGTTCCTCGCTATTGATGATCTGCCCTATTTTTATTCTGAATTTGGAGAAATGGCTTATCTTGCCCCTTTTTATTCATTATTTGCCGCATTATTGTTTTGGATTTTAAAATTGGCATACGATGGCAGAATATTTTTACCGACAACCTTAAGTGCAAAATTATTTGTGTTTTTTATAATTTGGATTCTGCTTTCTGGTGCACTAAACCTTTATGATGTGACAGGAATAGAAGTTAAAGGGAGATTGGGAATAGAAAAGTTAATTTTTCAACTAATAGTGGTCTTATTTGGTTTTATCGTTGCTATATTTATCTATAATGTACTAATTCTTACAAGAGAACCATTGGTCACCATACGGCGCCTGATTTTAATTTCATTCTTACTGGTCGGATCTTATTCAATTCTGGAATTATTTTATTTGGCGGGAAACGAACAGGCGTCTATCGTTCTGGAGAAATTAAATATGTTCATTCACGCTTCAAAAAATATCGAAAACTATAGTTACTTGTATCCCAATAGGGTTCGATCTGTCTCGTCGGAGTCTTCTTGGTTTTCGATGTATAGCGGATTTGCTTTCCCTTGGATAGTAAGTTATATGTTTACCAGACCAAAGAACTATATTATCTATCTCTTTCTAACTTCGTATTTCCTAATATTAATTATGTTTACATTTTCACGTACAGCTCTTGTCATTACGTTTTGTCAATTATCACTTATTATCTATGCCTTAATTAGAGAGAAAGTCAGAAAACTCAAACTTTTGTTTTACATGGCAATCTCCATTCTTATTCTAATCGGATTTGCATATACTTCTAACATAGGAAATCTTGCATTTACAGTAAATGATTTAGTCACAAGAATCATATCTCTGGACGCACCTTCAAATCTAGCCCGATTCGGCTCCCAGGTCGCAGCCTTGGAAATGGGAATGGAGAATCCTCTATTTGGTGTTGGATTGGGACAATATGGTTTTCACATGAGCGAGTTTGTTCCTGAATGGGCAAAAGCAAGCTCTGAAATCAGACTCTGGACAAATCCTGCAGTTGGTACTGCATGGCCTCCAATCCACAGCATCTATGTTCGACTTATCTGTGAAGTTGGTTTAATTGGTTTTCTAATTTGGTGTCTTGCCTGGTTCAATTTAATATATTCCTGTTATAAAACATTAAAATTATCTTCGATTTATATGATAGATGACAGGGAGCTGCATTTCCTCAGCATTTCACTTCTTGTGAGCATGGTCGGAGTGTTTCTGGCCGGTTTCAACTCGGATTCTTTTAGGTTTTTGGGATATTGGTATGTAATGGGAATTGGGTGGTCTTACAATTATTTAACTCAAGTCGATATCAAGAGAACTCTGGAACTAAAGCTATCTTAACCTAACTTCCTCAGATATTACTTAAGTTAAGAACATCCGATTGCTAAGCAATCGAAAGGAGAAATAATTTGGGAATGGAAGTACTAAAGAAAAAAGAAGAAATTGCCGCTGCTAGGATGAAACTGAGAGAAAGAGGACTATCCTTTATGAGCTCAGGTTTAAAGCGCTTCATTGATGCACTGGGACTATATAACAGTATCGTTATCGGAGACTTCATTAAAAGTTGGGATGTATTGAAGACTGCAAATTTTATTGAATCCAATGTGAAAAAAGAGATGGCGGTGCTAGATATTGGCGCATATGCCTCCGAGATATTATTTGTCCTGCGTGGTCTCAAATATACGAATTTAACAGGTATTGATCTGAATCCAAGAATAAAATCAATGCCATTTTCCGATACAATTCACTATGAGATATCTAATTTTATGAACACAAAGTTTAAAGACGACTCATTCGACGTAATCACTGCCATTTCGGTCATTGAGCATGGATTCAACTCTAGAGACCTCTTATCGGAAGTCTCTCGTCTGCTCAAGTCCGGTGGATATTTTGTTGCCTCTTTTGACTACTGGCCAAATAAATTAGACACCAATGGCATTAAAATGTTTGATATGGATTGGAAGATATTCTCTGAGGAAGAAGTTAAAGATATTATAGATGTTGGAAACCGGTTTAAATTAATTCCTTATGGAAATCTAGATTTTAGAGCGATAGATCAACCCATCAGTTGCGAAAATATGAATTACACGTTTGGTTGGTTGGTTCTGAGAAAAGTTCTTTAAAAGAAATAAAATTGGATTGCAGACGGAGTTGGTGTGAGAATCTTGCTTGTATCAGGATCCTTTCCTCCAATGAAATGCGGAGTGGGTCATTATACCTTCCATCTTGCCAATGCATTAGCTAAGAGCGGAAAAGTCACTGTTGGAATATTGACAGGTCAGGCGGCAGGTTCTAGCACACGCGATGTTGATTTTGAAATCATTCCGATTGTTGAAACATGGAAATTGACAGAAGCTAGAAAAATATTAAAGAAAATTCAATCGTGGCATCCAGATGTTGTTCATGTTCAATTTCCGACTCAAGGTTATGGAAACAGGGTATTGCCTTGGATCTTGACCATTTTTTTGCAAATTAAAAAGTTTCCTATGGTCCAGACTTGGCATGAATACTATTTAAAGGGAGGGAAACGAAATATTCTCAATGCTTTTACTTCCGGTGGTTTGATCGTAGTGAGACCAAAATATAAGGAGATGATGCCACGGTGGTACCGCAATCTTATAAAGCATAAGATCTACAAATTTATTCCAAACGCATCTGCCATTCCGGCCGTTCAATTGATCGATGTGGAGAAGGAGGCCATACAAATGAGCTACGCTAGAAAAGGAAAATCCATGATTGTCTACTTTGGTTTCGTTTTTCCTCATAAAGGAGTAGATACTTTATTTAAAGTGGCCAATCCCGAGAAACATCATCTTGTCTTCATTTGTGACCTAAAAGTTGGAGACTCTTATCAGGAGCGGCTTTTGGATACGATAAATAGTCCTCCATGGAAGGGGGCCGTCACTGTGACAGGATATTTATCAGATTCAGAGGTTGCTCGGATTTTAGCAGCGGCGGATGCCGTTGTACTCCCATTTCGCGAAGGTGCCGGAATATGGAATACTACAGTTCATGCGGCTGAAGCACAGGGCACCTTTATTTTGACAACTTCTTGCGATAAGACCCGAGGTTACAATGAAACAGAAAATATCTACTATGCGTTGCCTAATGATATAACAGATATGCAAAAAGCCTTGGATCTATATAGTGGCAGAAAGCGACAAACATCAAAATCAACAAAAACAATAGATTGGAACTATATTAGTAATGAACATTATAATTTTTATCAGGCATTATTAGATAGTAGTCATCCCTAGGCTAAATATGACGCAAATAAAACTTTCGATTTGCATACCTACCTATAATTTTGGAAATTTTATAGGCGAAACGCTTTCCTCTATTTTAGGACAAGTCAGTCAATATGTTGAGATTGTTGTTTTAGATGGAGGATCTACAGATAATACTCAAGAAGTAATTCAAGAATTTAAAAATCAATACCCTGAAATTCACTACATTCGATTCGATAAAAAGGGAGGCATAGATAAAGATCTATCTTTGTGCGTTGAGAATGCGAGAGGAGAATATTGCTGGTTAGTGTCAAGTGACGACATAGTCGAAACCGGAGCGATTTTAAGAATGCTCAATGAAATTGAGAGCGGACATGATGTCTATTTATGCAATAGATTGGAATGTGACATTAATCTCGTTCCCTATAGAAAGCGTCCTTGGTTATCCAATGGGATCGAAGACAGAATATTTGATTTTTCAAACGATACGGAATTAGCTAGTTATTTGGATGGATCCCAATCATTAGGAGCGCTTTTTAGTTATATGAGTTCAATCGTGGTAAATCGAAATAAATGGACAAGAGTGGGTTATAACGAGTTGTTTACGGGGAGTAATTACGCCCATGTCTTCAGGCTTTTTGAAATATTAAGAACTGGCGGCATTTTAAAATATATCAAAGATTCGCTCGTTAAATGCAGAACCGGAAACGATAGCTTTTTGGATCGTGGGATAATTCATCGATTTTTGATCGACTTAAAAGGGTATCAACTTTTGGCAGATGAATTATTTAATGCCAATCCTGTTTTGAAAAAGCAATTCATGTCAGTCATGCAACGTCAACATGCCTGGTACGGATTAATTCGCTTAAGGAGCGAGAATTCGAAAGCGGATCTATGGGGAGATTTAGAGAGAAGATTTCTTATTTTTGGTTATTCTAAGAAAAAACTGTCCATAATTAGAATTTTGGGATCCTATAGAATCGTTACTTTTTTTCTTCCTGTTATAAAGAAAATAGTTAATATTAAAAGAAAACTGATTTTTGATATTAGTGGGGGATAAGGAGAATACGCGATGCATCTAATACACAGGAATACCTGTAGGGTTTGCGGAATGCCAACATTGACGAAAGTAATAGATTTGGGTGAACAGCACTTGCAGGGTTCTTTTATTAAATTAGGAAAAGAAACTCCTCCTAACAGAAAAATACCGCTTGTTTTACTGCGTTGTGATCCGACGAAAAACGAAGGTGCGTGTGGACTACTTCAGCTGCAACATTCTGTCCCCCCCAAGATTCTTTATTCATCTTATTGGTACCGTTCAGGTACAAATCAAACGATGAGAGATCACTTGAAAGACATTTCCTACGAAGCGGCAACCCTGATCAATAAAAAGGACGCTCTGGTACTCGATATCGGATGTAATGACGGTACACTATTAAAGTTTTATCCGAAAACATATAAGAAATATGGCATCGATCCGTCTGATGTCGCTCAGGAAATTAGGGACGATATCAATGTGATCCAGGATACATTTCCTTCTGATGAGCTGAATAAGGAATGTGAGGGGAAACATTTCGACATTATTACCTCAATTGCAATGTTTTATGACCTGGAGGATCCGGTTTCATTTGTGAGAAATATTAAATCTTGTTTATCTAATGACGGTATATGGATTTTTGAAATGTCGTACATGCCCTCTATGTTAAAAATGAATTCGTATGACACGATTTGTCATGAACATTTGGAATATTACAGTCTGGCGGTTATCGAGAATATTTTAAAACGGGCTGAAATGAAAATGATAAAAGTGGATCTGAATGACATCAATGGCGGAAGTATTCGCTGTTACGCGACGCCAATAGGTAATTTCAAGTTTAAGAAAAATGAATATTTGCTAACTTTGGAAAGACTGCGCCAAGAGGAATTTGACCTGGAACTGGATACCGACAAACCCTACAAACATTTTCAAGAGAGGATAAACGTTCATCGGGAAGCACTTACTTTTCAGCTCAGAAAATTAAAGAGTGAGGGAAAAAAGATTCATGTTTACGGTGCATCAACCAAAGGAAACACTATATTACAGTGGTGTGGGATAAATAATGCGATAATTGATTTTGCGGCAGATAGGAATCCAGATAAATATGGTGCAAAAACACTTGGAACCGAGATTCCTATAGTCAGTGAAGCTGATTCAAGAGCTTTGAATCCAGACTATTATCTTGTATTGCCATGGCATTTTAAAAAGGAATTCTTGGAAAGGGAGAAAGAGAGCTTAGATAAGGGAATCGGAATGATTTTTCCATTACCTGCTATTGAAATTGTGAAAAAATAATGCTTTTCAAAATTTAGCGTTTTATTTTCGTAATCCGATATCTTTGCAGATACAGGGAATAAATTGGAATGTATATTATCCGTTTTTTAAAGACTGAAATCATTCTTTTGATTTCCTTTTTGTTTCGATCTTCGCTCTTAGAATATAAAAGATGAAAGAGTGTTTTATTAATGGTCGTTTTCTATCCAAACCGATAACTGGTGTTGAGCGATATGCTTATGAATTAGTCATTGCTTTGGATAAGCTATTGCAATCTGAAAAAATTGATCGAAATGAGTATACCCTTACTATACTTACACCTAACGTTCCCAGCAGTGGCATAAAATTAAAATATATAAAAATAAGACAGGTTGGAAATTTTTCCGGGAATTTATGGGAGCAAATTGAGCTGCCTTACTATTGTAAGGGCCAAGTATTATTTAATTTGTGTAATGCTGCTCCGCTATTTAAGAAAAAACAAGTGGTAACTATACATGACGCATCCGTTTTTGCCAATCAGGACACTTATTCTTTGAAGTTTAGGATATGGTATCAATTTCTTCTTAGGTCAATTGTTAAATGGTCTGCAGCTGTCATCACGGATTCGTTGTTTTCAAAAGATGAATTGATGAAATATTGTGGTGTCCCCAGAGAGAAAGTCCATGATATTTCACTGGGCGTCGATCACATTCTTTCTTTTAAATCGGATCACAGCATTCTTAGAAAATGGAATCTCGTAGAAAGCAGGTATATTTTGGCAGTTGGAAGTTCAAGCCCTAATAAAAATTTTGAATCGTTAGTAAAGGCCGCAAAGCTGCTAAATCTAAACGATATACCTATAGTTATAGCGGGAGGAACAAATGATAAGATATTTAATAATCAAAAAACAGATTATGCAATGAGTTGTATTCATGTTGGCTATGTAACGGATGGTGAGTTGAGATCTCTTTATGAACATGCCCTTTGTTTTGTATTTCCATCGCTTTACGAAGGGTTCGGATTGCCTCCATTGGAAGCAATGATGTGTGGATGTCCCGTAATCACCTCCAACGTCTCATCACTACCTGAAGTATGTCAAAATGGTGTTTTATATTGTGATCCGAACGATCTTAAGGATATTTCTGAGAAAATTTCGTCTGTTATTAAAGATGACGAATTAAGATCAAACCTAGTGGAACTCGGATTAATTCAATCAAAACAATATACCTGGGAATTATGTGGATTGAAGACGTTCGAAATATTAAGAGAAGTGATTAATTGAAAGTAGCGCTTGTCCATGACTATTTAAATCAGTTCGGCGGAGCTGAACGGGTTGTTGAGATTCTTCACGAAATGTTTCCAGATGCACCTATATTTACCTCTTTTTTTATTCCGGAAGATTTGCCTTCCGTATTTACCAAGCTGGATATTCGGGAATCGCTTATGCGGTATTTACCTTTCCTGAAACGGCATTTTAAGAAATATCTTTTGTTATACCCTAAAGCATTTGAAAGTTTCGACTTGGAGGGGTATGATCTTATTTTGAGCAGTAGCAGCGCATTTGCCAAGGGGATTATTATACCGAAAAATGCCCTGCATATCTGCTATTGCTACACCCCAATGAGATTTGTCTGGGACTATCATTCTTATATTGAAAAAGAAAAAATTGGTTCAACAATAAAAATGTTCTTGCCCTTCGCTATTCGCTATTTAAAGAAATGGGATCTTGCTTCCGTGAGAAATGTTCACCATTTCATTGCCATATCGGACCATATAAGAAAAAGAATAAGGAGATGCTATCAAATTGAATCAGAGATAATTTATCCGCCAGTAAATACTTCTAGTTTTGAGCTGGGAGACGATCAAGAAAGCTATTTTCTGATCGTTTCGAGATTAAATGCTTATAAGAGTATTGACATCGTAATCGAGGCATTCAACCAATTGGGACTCCCCCTGGTTATTGCAGGAGGCGGTCCTCAGAAAGAGGCATTAGAATCTATATCCAAACCGAACATCACTTTTCTCGGAAAGGTGTCAGAAGAAAGGTTGAAAGATCTTTATCGTAAATCCAAGGCCTTTATATTTCCCGGTGAGGAGGACTTCGGAATGGCTCCTGTCGAGTCCATGGCATCTGGCCGTCCCGTCATTGCTTTCGGAAAAGGGGGAGCACTTGAAACTATCATAGATGGAAAGACAGGAATTTTTTTTCAGGAACAAAATTCGGAATCAGTGATTGACGCAGTAAAACGATTTCATAAGATTTCATTTAACTCAATTGACATCAGAAAACATGCCAAGGCATTTGATAGCGCCCAATTTAGAGAGAGGATGAAGCAATTTATTAAAAACAAATACGATGCCTTTCAATCGGAATTAAAAAGCTCCTCTTCCCCATAACACAACAGGAATCGTTTTCAAAAATATCTCCATATCCAGTTTTAACGACCAGTTATCTATATATTTTAGATCTAGATTCATCCATTCTTCAAAATTGATGTTTCTATTTCTGCCGCTGATTTGCCAGAGGCAGGTGATTCCCGGTTTCATTGAAAGCTTTCTTTTCTGCCATCTTTTGTAATGAGCCACTTCCTCCGGTAGGGGAGGACGAGGTCCCACCAGGCTCATTTCACCCACAAGGACATTCCAAAATTGGGGAATTTCGTCCAGACTCGTTTTTCTTAACCATTTTCCCATCGAAGTAATTCGGGGATCATTTTTAATTTTAAAAACAGGGCCGTCCATTTCATTTAACACTGCGAGATCTCTCTTCTGTTCTTCTGCGTTGATGACCATTGACCTGAACTTATAAAGCCCGAAGTGGCGCCCGTTTCTTCCTACTCTTATTTGTTTGAAAAATACTGGACCGGGCGACGAGATCTTTATTAAAAAAACAATGATTCCATATATTGGAATCAGCGCAACAATTAGGAAAGTGGATACTATCACATCCATGATACGTTTAATGAGTAACAGAAATTCGTTATAAGGTACCGTTGAAAAAGTGAGGAGAGGAATGCCATGGAGATCCTCGAGATGCACTTTTGCGATCATGTGGGGAAAGAAATTAACCGCGACTCTGGCGTTAATTCCTTCTTCCTCGCAAATTAGAAACGACTCTTCCAGGTTCTCGAGCCTTTTCCTTGACACAGCAAATACCACTTCATCAATGACATGTTGATCAATAATCTTAGTCAGATCCTCAACAAGTCCAAGAACAGGAAGTCCCATTATCTTTGTAAAGCGAGCTGATGGAATATCTGAAACGAAGCCAATAAATTTCAATCCCCAGTGTCCATTTCTTTCTATGCTTTTAGCAATTTCTCGAGCTCTTTTTCCGGTACCAACAATAACGATCGCTCTAAAATTAAAACCCTTCTTGCGAACAATTCTAGCGATTTCACGTATTAGGATACGAGCCATAGATAATAATAGAAACGAAAAAAATCCGAATGTTAAGATGAGAAAGCGACTTGCTGAATGGGCTCTAATGGCAAATACGAGAAACCCAATAAATAGAGTTCCTATCGCTGAAGTAATAAAAATTAACCTAATTTCATGCAATAGAGTGCGGGTTCGCTGAGACTCGTAAAGGCGGGAAAAATAAAAGAGTAAAGACCATACCGGTAAAATAATAAGCAACAACCACGTTTGATTATAAAAAGGATCTGTAATGCCAATTGTTTTTATGAACGAAGAATTTCTAAAGAGGTAAGATAGATAGAAACTCAGAAGAAGAATGGTTTGATCCAAAAAATAAAGCAAGAAAGATACAAGGCGAGTTTTTTGTCGCAGCATTTATGTCCAAGCGAAACAAGTTAGGAAATTTAGGGATAGATGAGTTAGATTAAACCGTTCGTCTGAGTTTGGCCGAATGATTTTATGAGTTCTCAGTTTTAGCAAATTCAATGACTTATGGATAGCTATTCTTAAGGTTTTAACCGTGGCACATTCGCATAAATGTTACGACAAAGTATGACCTGTCTATTTATTGACAGTTTACCATAAATATATTTTATGTTAGTGACAAAAATTGTCAATTGAAATTATTATTTCTCTTCTTTAAAATAACTTCCAGTCACTCTTCGTTCATGATCTATCAATAAAATTTAACCTTCACGCGTTACGGAAGGGCCTTCTTTGTTCCGGATGTATTACAGAGGCGTCTTGAGAGATACACGAGGACAGGCCATGTTCGAGTACCTTCTCCTTACTTTATTTACTCTGGTTGCGATATATGGTTTGGAAATTTCATTTAAAGATATTTTGGCACCGGCATTCAAAAGGTTTACAGCCGTAGTCCGATGGCCAATACCTTAAAATTAAAGGAGTACTTTATGTTTAGAAAATTGGGTCAAAGAGGGCAGGGAATGACCGAATACATTATTATTCTGGCGATGGTCGCCGTCGGAGCAATTGTAGTTTTTAAACTGTTAGGCGCCGTCATTCGGGAAAAAGTTTCACAGGTGGGTACATCCATTTCAACCGGCAAACCTTCGGTCAAAGAAGGGAAGGAGAAAATGGACAATCCTGATAAGGGGCTGGACAATAAATTCTACGGCCGCGATTAAAGACCGACTGATGATAAAAGGCTAATTGCTGCGTTCTCGTCCCTCAGCCTCTTCAACGTACTTAAGATGTACGCCTCAGTCGCCTTCGGAACTGTGGCCTTGCACTTAACCGTTTCTCATCAGTCAGATACGGGAATATCGATGTTTTTATCAGTGCAGAACAGAAAAGGTGCAGTTTTAGCAGAGTGGATCATTGTATTTCCCCTTCTTTTATTCCTTTTCCTCGGAATAGCTCAGCTTGGGTTTATCATGAACGCCAAGAATACAGTTACTTACGCGGCCTATTCCACCGCCCGCGTTCTTCTTACAAGAGGCAATCCAGCCCATTTTGGACAGAATCTCGAAGAGGAAGGGAGAAAATCAGCAGCGCTTGTCTGTATCGGGATTACCGGTATGGAAAACGTCACTCCCTATCTGCCGTCATCCGATCCCGATATTATCCATATTGCCAGCCGATATGACCAGGACGAAAGGTCTCATGCCGATTTCTTACAGAGATACTCTGCGGCACTTGATAAAACGCGTCTTAATATCCTTGAAATTAGGGAAGTTAACGACTTAATTAAAGTAAAAGTTGAAGTATTATATGACTATGAGCTCGATTTTCCGATTGTAAACCAGTTCATTGCAAGAGTATTTTCTGAGTTTTCCAGGTATGGCTATCCTCACATTACCCTCCGATCGACCGTTTCCCTGGGATAATCATGGAATGTGGCAATCAAAAAGGCTCCATCTTCATTTTTTCACTTTTTACCATTTTGGTATTAACGGGATTTTTGGCGATCGTGGCAAATGGCGGATATCTCATCACCAACAAAATACAGATACAAAATGCAGTTGACTCCGCTGCCTACTCAGGTGCTGTTGTTCAGGCAAGAGGATTAAACACGCTTTCGGCTTTAAATCAAACACTCGCAAATGTGGATTCGGTTTATCAGAAAGCTCTTTTCGCCTGGACGTCGGCTGTCCTGGCAGACGAAGGAGAGCCTGAAGGTCCAGCTCAAACCTTTTGGCGATCGATCTACGAGAAACCCTTGAGGGCCATCTGTTCCCCTGAATATCTTCGAAAAATTTATTGTATCGAGTCGAGAATTGTCTCCCGATTTAATGATCGTGTTAGAAGTGAAAAATGCCATTCAGGTAATTTATCTTCAGATCATAGAAGTGTCGTAGCAGGGGAGTCCGAATCAATGGGAATAGCAAATCTGGGTCCCCTTGAGGTGCAAAATCTCCCATTTGCTGATTTCAGTGCCTGGTCGATGAATTTTGATCAAGGGAGCAAAAAACCAGGACTTTCTGTAGAGATTAATTCCGAAAGTGCAAAACATTTGACTGGAGCCGGTGCGAATGAGGTTTCAATCGGAATTGTCTGTGACATTCCGGCGCGGTGGGGTCTGAAACCGGACTTTAATAAGAGTCAATATGTATTGAGCAGCGCAACCACGCCGGAAAAACAGGGACTTTATTTTTCGTATTATTTCGGAAGCGGAAATAAGTCTTATGCGATAGCCAAGGCCAAGCCATTCAGGAAGAACATGACTAGTCTTGAACTTCTGACCAGCGATTGGAACGCGCGACTGGTACCAATCAATGCCTCGCGTGAAGATGAAGAAACCTTTCAAAGATTCAGACGATCCACGGAAGGAAAAGAGTTAGGGTTTCAACAAGTGCCGACCGGTCCTCTATTGCACTGATGTGATCGGTAAGAGGTGAGGTGTCTGGTGTGAGAATTAAAAGAGATTTTTGTAATGAGCGGGGAATTGCGACAACGGAGTTCATCATAGTGAATCTGGTCTTTGTCATCTTTCTTGCCGGTTTTATGTTAATCGGGAACACCATATTAGCTAAAATGAAATCTTTGATCCTGGTCCGGAACATTGCTTTTAACCAGAATGATGGACTTGAAGAGATGAATTCGATTCACCATTCGGACGTGATTCAAGCAAGTAAGACGCCGTCCATCCTGCTAGATCGATGTCTTCGGCCTTATTTTGGGGTAAAAAAATCTAGAATTATTTCAGAGGCTCAAACTGAAGTGTCTACTCCGTTCAATGACTGGATTCCCCACAGAATTATATCGGATCAATATCACCTGGCTACCGATACCTGGAAAGCCCAATCATCACTGGCGATCGGCGTCCTGGTGGCAAGTTGTTCTGATTAAATTAACAGTGAGTCCCTAGAATAAAACAATGACGAATCCAACATTAAAAAGGCTGTTTCCTCTTATTGTTTCGATTGGTGCAGGACTCCTGGCCGTGGCACTCCTTCAGATTTATTTGAAAAAGGAACGAAACAAGATGGATGAAGCGGAAAAACTGTTCGCAGTAGCCATGATAAATACCGACCTGCCGGCCGGGACCACAATTGAAGAATCGTTTTTTGAAAAAAAAGAAATCCCAAAGAAATATTTCCATGAAAAAGAGGTACTTTTTTCGGATCTTTCTCAAGTTATGGGACAGCCGCTTAGGTATCCGGTAAAAAATGGCGAGACGCTTCTCTGGACCGGTATTAGCGGAAAACGGGACAATGCACTATCAACCCTTCTGGAGAAAGGAAAACGAGCTCTGACGCTGGGAGTAGATGAAATTACTTCGGTCTCAGGGCTCATTCAGCCAGGTGATCACGTCGATATTTTAGGAACATTTTTTGTCGGGAGCCTTCAAAAAGAAGGTTTTTCTCTAAATCAGGGAGAGGCAACAGTCATGCTTCAGCAAAACGTTCTTGTTTTGGCGGTTGGAACGGAACTTCATCTTCGAAAGAATGGAAATGGGGATGAAAACAACGGATACAGCGGGTTGACAGTGGCCGTGACTCCTGAAGAGGCCGGTCACTTGATTCTCGCTCAAAATCGAGGAAAACTGATGCTGATACTGCGCCATTTCGGGGACACTGAGGTAATTTCCGACATTCCCAGGGTGACCTACGATGAAATTCGATTGGGAAAGGAAGTTCGTTATCTCTCGAAGGAGCGGAATCAAAAAATTATTGAAATCCCGCTAGAGAATTCCAAGAAGAGAAAGTAGCGTTGCAATATGGGATATTTGATCTCAGCGTTGGGCCTGACATTGTCCTGCATTCTGCTTCTCCTACATACAGGATTTGCGAAAGAGATTATTGAAATAGATCAGACTGCTCCGACATTGTCCTATATCCCAAAATCGGAATCGATCGAATCCGGAAAAGCGCTTGAGATATCGATTCAGGCAACTGACAATCAGAATGTAAAAAGGGTGACCCTCTTTTATCGATTGATCAGCAACGGAGAATATCATTCCGCTGAAATGATCAGAACTGACCAAGATCATTATGCCTACGTTATTCCGGGCGATGAAATTTACGGAGAAAGACTTGAGTACTATTTTACTGCAGAAGATAACGCCGGGAATAGAACCATGAAAGGATTTTCTGCAACTCCTCTTTTATTGTACCTGGTTCCGGTTGGAAAAAATTCAAATAAGAAGATAGTCCCTGTCCAATCAGCTCGTCATTCCCTGGTTACTGCGTCGTATTCAAACAATGCGCTTGTATTCACATTTGGAGAGTCCTTGATTCGATTAGCCGATCAGGGCAATCAATTAAATGTACCGTCCTATTATTACGGTGCAGAAGGCCAATTTCCCTACAAATCGGGATTTGAATTCGACATTGGTTTAAACGGAACTCACTCTGACTCAATCAAAATGAATTGGGTGGTTTACCAGAACCAAAGCGGGACATTGTACGAATCTCTTGACACCTTTTCCGTTTACGCTGGTCAAAGATTTTGCCAAAAGGAAACATCATTTCTGATAGGGGTCAACTATCTGACCGCTCGAATCAACGATAGAAATCTCTTAAATTCCAGCGGATTTCGTATTACCCGATTTGCCGATGAAAATTATAATCAAACTGGAGCAATCCTTGGAATTGGTTGGCATTACCCGGTCTCCAGTCATTTCTATGTAGGCATTGATCCGAAACTTAATATCTATTTCACAGGTCAATTGAATAGTCTGAGTTTTCCTATCGAGATTCGCTATGAATTCTAGAAAGAAACCCCTTTTGTTCCTTACATTGTTATTGCTGGGAATATCCAGTTCTGCTTTCGGCGCGGATGTCACTCTCAGCCAGGGTGAAAAAGTTAAGATTCCTTTTGATAATCTCCAAAGAATTATTGTGGCCGACGAAAAGGTGATCCAAGTAACGGTTCAATATTCGGAAAAAAAGATTGAAATAACAGGATTGGAGGAGGGAGAAAGCGAGCTTTCGTTTTTGGCTCCAAGTGGAGGTAAGAAGACTCTATTGGTTGAAGTGTTGAAAAAGACAAAATCTTTTAGAAAAAAGGCTCAAAGAAAAGAGATAAATCGGGAACCCAAATTTAGAGAAATCGAGACAGAAATTCGAAACCAGGCAAGAACGATCCCTTTTTCGGTTCAGGTTACGGAGGAAAACATTACTCTTAAAGGGGAAGTTTATGACAATGCTTCCAGATCTAATCTGGAGCACATTGCCTCCACATATGGGAAGAAAGTAGTAAATCTGGTCAATGTGGTTCGTCCTATGGTCGAAATGGATGTAAAAATCGTACAGGTTGATCAGGTCGAAGGAGACTCGTTCGGAGGTAATCTTTTAAAAAATCTCGGATTAACTACGGATATGGGTTTCGCAACCGACATTAAGCCGCATCTTTCACTTGCCACGCAAGTACAATCTTCCCTTAACCTGCTGGTTAATCATGGCAAGGCAAAAGTCCTTTCAGAGCCCCACCTCTCTTGCAGAACCGGAGATCATGCCACCTTTCACTCGGGAGGTGAGATCGGATTCAGGGTTTCAGGAGTTGGACATTCGAGTGTTAAATTTAAGGAGTACGGTCTGATTCTTCAAATTGAACCTAATATAGTTGAACAGGGGAAGATAGAAAGCCACATCACTATTGAGATTAGTGCACCTACCAGTTCACCGACCTCATCTCAGGATATCGGGTTTACGAAATTTAACGCAGATTCCCATATCGTCAGCAGGCCGAATGAGACGATCATCATTGCAGGCCTTGCGGAGAATATTCAACATCATTTTCAGGAACAAACTCCTCTTCTAGGAAATATCCCGGTTTTAAGTCTCTTTTTCAGCGAAAAACAGGATCAACATTCACGGCGGGATCTTCTTATGATCGTCACTCCGACTTTTACGAAAGTCGAAAGAATTGAAGATTACGAACCTGCTTCTGTTATACAGAAAGAAGGTCTCGAAAAAGAAATAAATGGAGATATTTCGGAGATTGAACCCTGATGCCCTATGTTCGAGTATTAAACCGTAGCGTCGAAATTCATAAAGACCCTTTTTTGATAGGAAGATCTCCTGACGGCGATTTGGTTCTGCCGGAAGCGTCTGTCTCCAGGAAACATGCCCAGATTATTGTCTTCAATGGAAAGTATTTTCTTGAAGATCTAAAAAGCAGATCAGGGATAAAGATAAATGACCTTGTTGTTGCCAAGGGTGAATTGAGAGACGATGATCAAATTACGATCGGACCATTTAACCTCATTTTCTCCTTGCATTCTGAAAGCAGTTCCCCCAGACACGCGGAAGATGAAATTTATGCTTTAAAAAAAGAATTTCACAGGGAGTTGTTTAATCAGATTGATGTTAAAAAAATATCGCTGGAGTTCCATTCTGACGATGATATCAGAAAAATGACCAAATCGGCACTGGAAGTAATTATTCAAAATAATCAAGAGAGGATCCCAAAAAGTGTTGACGTTGATCATTTTGTGAAAGAACTTATGGATGAAATACTGGGACTCGGACCCATAGAGCCCTTTCTGTCAGATCCCGAAATAACTGAGGTGATGGTCAATGGTTCAAATCAGATTTATATCGAAAAAAAAGGGAAATTGATCCTGACAGGAAAGAGATTTATGGGAGACGAACAGGTTCGAACCGTCATTGAACGGATCGTTCATCCGATTGGCAGAAGAATCGATGAGAGCTCTCCAATGGTTGATGCGCGTTTAAGAGACGGCAGCAGAGTGAATGCCATTATCCCTCCGCTTTCCTTAAATGGTCCCATAATAACGATTCGAAAGTTTCCTCCCACTCAAATGGGGGAGGAACAATTAACCAAAAACGAATCGCTCACCAAGAAAATGTTAGAGTTTCTTAAGTTTTGCGTTTCCAACCGAATGAATATCTTGATTTCCGGTGGAACCGGATCAGGAAAGACGACACTATTAAATGTTTTGTCCGGATTCATTCCGTCCGGAGAACGGATCGTCACGATTGAAGATTCTGCGGAGTTGAGGCTAGCTCAACCCCATGTGATATCTCTTGAGACCCGTCCAGCGAATATGGAAGGGAGGGGATTAATAACGATCCGGGACCTTGTTCGAAACTCTCTTCGAATGCGTCCCGACAGAATCGTAATTGGTGAGTGTCGTGGCGGAGAAGCGTTTGATCTGCTTTCGGCAATGAATACCGGCCATGATGGATCCCTCTCCACCATTCACGCAAATTCCCCCCGCGATGCCCTTTCACGGTTTGAAACTCTAGTTTTAATGGCGGGCATGGATCTTCCCTCTAGAGCAATTCGTCAGCAAATTGCCTCTGCGGTTCAAATTATTATTCAGCAATCCAGATTCTCAGACGGCTCAAGGAAAATAACCCATATTGTTGAAGTGACGGGAATGGAAGGAGAGACTTTTACACTGCAGGAAATATATCGCTATAAGCGGGAAGGGTGGCACGAAGATGGAAAGCTGAAAGGTCGATTTGAATCATCTTCATTAATGCCATTGCTTTGTACTCGCCTTCGAAATGAAGGACATCACATTCCGACTGAATGGTTTGAAAATTAAGTTCACTATTATCGAAATAAATAATCGAGTGCAATTCCAATAAATATAAAAGTTCCGAAGAGTCCATGGTTTTTAAAGAGTTTAAACGCAATTTCGGGAGCTGTATTTCTTTTTAGTTGGTAGACCTGAACAGAAATAAAGATTCCCGTGATCAACAGACTGATAAAATACAGCGTGTGCAAGTGAGCAAGAATGCCCGTCCACAAGAGAAATAAGAGGAAAGAAATACAAGAAAGTCCGAACGCAAGCCAAACATATTGGCCAAACAAGATAGCCGTTGATTTCACACCGATCCTCATATCATCTTCCCTGTCCATTAAAGCGTATATCGTGTCATAGGCAAGAGACCAAAAAATGTTTGCGGTAAAGATCAATAGGGGAGTGAATTCGATCTTGTCCTTAACCGCCACCCACGCCATGATGACGCCCCAACCAAAACTGATTCCGAGTACCAGTTGGGGAGTTGAAATAATTCTCTTGGTAAAGGGGTAAACGATGGCAAGGAAAATTCCGATCACACTTAATAGAATCGTAAATGGGTTGAGCATCATGACCAGAAGAAAAGCGAGAACGGAGAGGATGGCAAACAGGATGACGCCTTCTTTTACAGTAACCTCGCCGCTTGCGATGGGTCTGGCCTTCGTTCTCTGAACCTGGGGATCAATTTTCCGGTCCGCAATATCATTGATCACACAACCTGCGCTTCGCATGAGAAAAGAGCCTATGGTAAAGATGGCAAGCAATTTGATGGAAGGCTTTCCGTCACTTGCAATCCAGAGCGACCAAAGCGTTGGCATTAATACGAGAACGGTGCCTACCGGCCGATCGAACCGAATGAGCCTCAGATACACGTTAAACTTGTGACGTGTGAGCCAGATCAAATTTAAACTACAGGTTTAGGAGGCGAGGTGAAAACACCTCGTAAATCGAAGCGAGGAATTGTTGTGGAGAAGAAAGTCTGTAATGACGATACCATAGTGTCGTATCCACGGACACTTTGAATTCTCGCGATAGGTCTCTGGATTGGATCGTGCCGAATCCAAGTTTATCTTTGACGGAAGGGATTTTCATTTTTTCAATTAATTCGCCGATGGAAAATATTTGCGATAGTAACGCTTCATGCACAGAAGGATTCAGGCTTTGTAGAGGGAGGAAAGAGCATGCATAGACCAGCTTTTCCCCTTCCTGACTGAGAATCCAGATCTCCCTTTGCAATCCCTTTTCAGGATCTTTAAGGTCAAGAAACCGAACGAGTTGAGGGTCGGCTTCATAGAGTCCCTGTCGGATCACGTCAATGTGGACTGGAGCGGTCAAAAGTGCTTGAAGTGTGGAGGTGAGGGTTCCGCCTCCCGTCAGAAAAATTCGGTGAAATGAGCTAATCGGTAAATGTTTTGAACCGTCTGCGAAAGAAGCGATACTCTCCCATTTTTCAGAATGGGGGAATTGAACAATTTGTTCCATTTTGATAGAATACAAAACGAGATATGGCATGTCAATGACTGATTGGTCGACGAATTGAATCGGGGCTTTCATGAAAAATGATAGCCCTTGACATTATTTATAACCTATTGTATTTTATATTCAATTTTAAATCTGGGCCGAGCAGGATTGTTAAATGAGAAAAGCGGACATTACGACAGAACTATTTGAAAAGATAGGCGTCTCTAAAAAGGAGGGTGCCGAAATTCTTGAAATCATACTTTCGACCGTCAAGGATGTCCTGAAAAAAGGTGAAGTTGTTAAAATAGCCGGATTTGGAAATTTTGTCGTGAGGCAAAAAAAGGAAAGAAAAGGACGAAATCCGAAGACGGGACAAGAGATTGGCATTACGCCACGAAAAGTCGTTACTTTTAGACCGAGTCAGGTTTTCAAAAAATATGTTAACGACCCCGCCAATATCACCAAGAATGAAGAATCCGATACGATCTTAAAAGGGGAGCAGGATAATAATATCACTTTGTAAAAAGTCGGTATGAAAAAAGAGCCCAGCAAGATTCAGATAAGGAAATCCGATTCCAAAAAAGTCGTAGGCCGGAAAATGACGGGCCATGCCAAAATGTTTTATAAAATTGGTGAGGTAAGCAAATTAACCGGACTCGAATCGTATGTGCTTCGATTTTGGGAAAATGAATTTACTCTCCTCCATCCAAGAAAGAATGATGGAGGTCAAAGAGTCTATCTTCAGAAGGATATTGAGTTGATTTTGAAAATAAAGAAAATGCTCTATGAAGAAGGGTATACCATAGCGGGAGCAAAGAAGGTCCTAAAGCAGTTTCCCGGTCAAATCACTTCTGATTTGCCTTTAGGCCGCATTCAGAAGGAACTTAGAGGTATTCTTGAACTCTTACATTAGAGAGCTGAAAAAGTATTAGTAATTCCGGTTTGTCAAAAAATCCCATCTGCAAGGCCGCAGTTTTGACGGTGCACGTTGGCACGAAAAAGTGTCAACAAGATCGTGCACGGGCGCGAGGAGGTGAGCGCCCTGGATCAGCTAAGGCGTACTTTTAATGTACGTTGAAGATGACCGAGAAACGAGAACGAAGCAGATGGACTTTTTTACAGACCTGCCCGAAAATCGGGGCGTGGCGCAGCCCGGTAGCGCACTCGCTTGGGGTGCGAGGGGTCGAAGGTTCAAATCCTTTCGCCCCGATCAAATAGGTGAAGCATCAGGGGTAACCTGTTGTTAAAGCCTAGTTTCAGCTTTTAGTTTGCCCCAACTGAAACAGAGGGTCCCGCTCTTAAGGCGGGACTTTTTTTTGGGATCTTCAATATGGATATACTAGTCTCAAACGACGACGGGATTCACTCGCCGGGAATTCACATGCTTGCCACGGCACTGCAGGAACTGGGAAATGTCTATGTCGTTTCGCCTGATCGGGAACGAAACGCTGTAGGCCACGCTCTCACACTTCATAAGCCGCTCAGAGTCGAAGAGATAAAAAAAAATTATTTCAGCGTTAACGGAACTCCTACCGATTGTGTCAACTGGGGTGTTCTCCATCTTTTGAAGACTCCTCCGGCCCTCCTTGTTTCAGGCATCAATAAAGGGGCAAATCTGGGGGACGATGTCACCTATTCCGGTACCGTTTCCGCCGCATTTGAAGGGACGCTTCTCAAAATTCCCTCTATGGCGATTTCCCAAATGGGTCCTCCTCCCTATGAATTCAAGACAGCCGCCCATTTTGCAGTTAAAATTGCGAAAATGGTCCTGTCTCAGGGCCTTCCTCCCGATATTTTATTGAATGTCAATGTTCCCAATCTTCCGATCGAAAAGATGGGTAAGATAAAATGTGTTGGCCTGGGAAGAAGAGTTTTCGAAGATAATGCCATTATCGAAAAGGAAGATCCACGGGGACGTAAATATTTCTGGATTGGCGGAACTCAAATTCTCTGGGAAAAGAAGCGGGGCACGGATAACGAAGCAATTTCAAATCATCAAATCTCCGTGACGCCTCTCCACCTAGATCTGACCCACTATGAATTCTTAAAGAAAATGGAAAGCTGGGAAACACGCCTGAATTCAGAATGAGAAAACGTTTTGCATTTCATTGATAACCTCCTCAGTTTTTTAAGCCAGATAATCCTCTGGATGATTAACAGTTATGGCTATGCGGGAATTCTCCTGGCGATGGTTATTGAAAGCGCCTGCATTCCTCTCCCCAGCGAAATCATCATGACCTTTGCCGGATTTTTGGTCTCGGAAGGGACTTTTTCGCTGGCCGGCGTCACGTTGGCAGGTGCGGCTGGAAATCTGATCGGCTCGTGGATTGCCTATTTTCTGGGCCGTTTTGGGGGAAGAGGGTTTTTGGAACGATATGGAAAATACTTTTTCATTTCCGAAGCAGAATTGAAGAAGGCCGACAGATGGTTTTTAAAGTATGGAGAAGCGACCGTTTTTGTCACACGGATGCTTCCCCTGGTTAGAACTTTTATCTCTCTTCCTGCCGGCATTTCCAAAATGAATTTCTTCAGATTTTCGATTTACTCTTTTGTGGGGTCGATCCCCTGGTGCCTCGGTCTTGCCTATGTCGGTAAAGTGTTGGGAAACCATTGGAGACAATTGGGTCCCTACTTTCATCAATTTGATTTTATCGTCGTGATCGGCCTGGTTCTCTTTATTTTCTGGTTTAAGAAAATGTATAACATGAAAGATACCAATGAACTCCACGATTAGACTTTTTAATTCTTTCAGCCGTCAAAAAGAAATCTTCAATCCCATCGTATCGGGTCGGGTGCGGATGTACGTCTGTGGCGTGACGGTCTACGATCATTCTCACATGGGTCATGCGCGAAGCGCCGTGGTGTTTGATATGATCAGACGATATTTTAAATTCAGAGAGTATACCGTTGAATTCGTCAAGAATTTTACGGATATTGACGACAAGATTATCAAGCGGTCTCAGGAAGAGAAGATTCCCTGGGTAGAGCTGACCCAAAAATACATTACCGAATACCATCTTGATATGAAGCGCTTAAACGTTGAGACTCCTACCGAGGAACCGAGAGCCACGGAATATATTCAGGAGATGATTGGATTGATTCAACGCCTGATTGAAAAGGGATTTGCCTATCTTTCGGAGGGAGACGTCTATTACCGGGTGGTTTCATTTAAGCCGTACGGACGACTTTCAAAAAGAGATCTTTCACTGGAATCGGCCGGCACGCGCGTTGAAATCAGCGAATTAAAGGAAAATCCCCTTGATTTTGTCCTTTGGAAATCTTCCAAACCTGGTGAACCCTGGTGGGACTCCCCCTGGGGAAAGGGGAGGCCGGGATGGCATATTGAGTGTTCGGCGATGGCGATGAAACTTTTGGGCGAAACGATCGATATTCATGGAGGGGGTGAAGACCTGCTTTTTCCGCATCATGAAAATGAGGTCGCCCAGAGTGAAGGCTCAACCGGCAAGAAATTCGTGAATTACTGGATTCATAACGGATTTGTAACGGTGAACCAGGAAAAAATGTCGAAATCTCTGGGGAATTTTTTCACGATTAAAGAGGTTTTTGATTCTTATCTTCAGAAGCAATATGATCCTGAGGTAATCGGAGAATTCATCCGATATTTTCTTTTATCGACGCACTATCGCCAGCCTGTCCAGTTTTCTGATCAAGCAATTGAAGAAGCAAAAAACGCTCTTGATCGATTTTATGACTTATTGAAAAGGTGTAAAGAACCTTCGGATAAGGAGAGTAGTGAGAAAGTTAATCTTGATAAAATCATTTCTATGGCGCGAGAACAATTTATAGAATCCATGAATGATGATTTTAATACTCCTGAGGCTTTAGCAACGTTACATACCTTTCGAAATGAAATTAATAAGCTATACAAATCGTCAATCGCCAATGACGATTCCGGTTATATCTTCAGATATTTTAATGAATTAGGAACGGTTCTTGGTTTGTTTTCCGTTTCTCCAAAGAACTGGCAGTTTGGTCTCAGACCCATTCCAGTTCCAGTCGTTTCACAAGATTTGCCGATCTCTGCAAATAAAGGTTCAAATGATCAAGTCCTTTATCAATCTGGAATGCAGCCTGTTTTTTTCCCTTTTAGTGATCAGGAAATTGAAAGATTGATCAAGGAAAGGTTAGATGCAAAAAATAAAAAAGATTTTAAAACTGCGGACAAAATTCGTGATGATCTAAAAAATAAAGGAATATCTCTTGAAGATACTCCAAATGGAAAAACGACTTGGAAAAGATAAAAGGAAAAGAGAATGTCGTCATCGGAGTCCATCCGATGCTAGAAGCGCTCAAGGCGAAGGGGAGATCCTTCACCCTGATTTATATTCAAAAGGGAAAAAATGAAAGCGCGATTCACGATATGGTTCAGTTGGCAAAAGAACAGAATATCCGCCTGACTTACGCTTCGAAAGAAATTCTCGATCAAGTTTCCGGCACATTGAAACATCAGGGAGTGGTTGGTCTTGGCGGGTCAAAGCGTTATCATACGATCGATCAGCTTCTGGAATATTCGAAAGAGACCGGAGAGGAACCATTCTTTTTTATTCTGGACGAACTTGAAGATCCGAGAAATCTGGGTGCGATTATTCGTACCGCGGAAGGTGCGGGGGTTCATGGCATTATCATCCCCATTCGACGATCAGCAGGAATTACTGAAACAGTTGCAAAAACCTCCGCGGGAGCCATAGAATATGTCCGGGTCGCCCAGGTTGTCAATATAGTCCAAACGATTGAATTTCTAAAAAGCCGGGGTATCTGGATCTACGGACTGGAAGGTGAAGCAAAGACTTCCTACGATCGACTCGATTACAGGACGCCGGTTGCATTTGTGTTAGGGGGAGAGGGAAAGGGTTTGCGCCAGCTTGTTCGGCAGAACTGTGACATGACCGTTTCATTGCCAATGAGGGGTAAAATTCAATCTTTAAATGTTTCAACCACTGCGGGGATTATCGCCTATGAAGCCCTCCGCCAGAGAATGAAAGCGACGAAACATGCTTAATGAACTCAGCGATAAGTTAAACGCGATCTTCAAGAAAATCCGGGGAGTGGGTGTTTTAAGAGAAGAGAACATCACCGAAGCGCTCAGAGAAGTCCGACTGGCCCTTCTTGAAGCCGATGTTCATTTTAAGGTGGTGAAAGGTTTTGTCGATTCAGTCAAAGAGAAGGCCATAGGCCAAAAGGTCATGGAAAGTCTGACTCCGGGTCAGCAGATGATCAAAATTGTCTATGATGAGCTGGCTCAATTGTTGGGTGGACAACAGGCAAAAATTCCGATGTCTTCCCGTCCTCCCACCCGATTCATGCTGGTCGGTTTGCAGGGAGCGGGGAAGACGACGACTGCCGGAAAGCTGGCCTTATTCTACAAGAAAGAGGGAAAACGAGTCCTCTTGGTTCCGGCAGACCCCTATCGTCCCGCCGCGAAATCCCAGCTGGAGTTTCTTGGAAAACAGATCGACGTTACGGTTGATTCGTCGGACCTGAACGAACCCGTCCTGATCGTGGCCAATGCCATAAAAAGAGCGGAAAGAGAGGGTTTTGAACTCGTCATTATCGATACGGCGGGCCGGCTCCAGATGGATGAAGCCCTGATGATGGAGCTTCAGGAAATAAAAAAACTTGCCCAACCTGATGAAATTCTGATGGTGGCTGACGGAATGATCGGCCAGGAAGCGGTCAAAGTCGTGGAAGGTTTTCATCAAAGGTTAGGGGTGACCGGAATTATTTTAACTAAAATGGAAGGGGATGCAAGAGGCGGTGCGCTCCTTTCGATGAAACAGGTCACCGGAATGCCAGTACGATTTATGGGGACTGGCGAAAAGCTGGAAATGCTGGAATTTTTTTATCCTGACCGGATGGCTTCACGAATTCTTGGGATGGGCGATGTGCTTTCACTTATTGAACTGGCCCAGGAGAATTTTGACAAGAGCGAGGCTGAAAACGTCGCCAGGAAACTTCAGACCAATCAGTTCACTCTGTCCGATTTTAAAGAGCAGATCAAACAGTTTAAGAAACTCGGTTCGATTGAAAAAGTCCTTTCCATGATTCCCGGAGCCGGACAATTGAAACTCAAAGGGGATATGGCGATGCCTGAAAAGGAATTTGTAAGAATTGAAGCGATAATTGATTCAATGACCCTGAAGGAGCGTGACAATCCCGGAGTGATCAACGGCTCAAGGCGGAAGCGTATTGCGAAAGGAAGCGGAACTTCCGTTCAGGAGATCAACAAGCTTCTCAAGCAGTTTATGGAAGCAAAGAAAATGATGAAAACCTTAAGCGGCAAGGGCGGAGCGAGAAATCTATGGCGTTCAATATCTTCAATGAAAGGTTAAAGTCTTTATTTGACTTTACTTCAGACGGAGTGATTATTCTCGATCATGCGATGAAAATCGTCGAGATTAATCCCGCGGCCGAAGCCATGACCGGTTGGAAGGCATCTGAAAGAAGAGGGTCTCCATTTCCGTATGAAAAACTGATTTCCCTGGATCCCGCCCAAAAAAAAGAAACAGGCGTTGACCTCTTTAATACGGCCGAGAGCCGCCATGACCTGGAAATGGAAGTGACCCTTCTTCATGGCAATAAACTTCATCTTCCCGCGACCAGCTTTCCGATTTCCGGTGAAGGAGGGGAGCAATTTTTTGGTTTGATCCTTGAAAATATCTTAATGAAAGAGGGGGTTGTTGAGAATTTAATCCGACAGGAACGATTGGACGAGATGACCGGCCTCCTCCATAAGGACTATTTTCAACAGGTCTCAGGGGATGAAATAAGAAGAATGAACAAGAACGGTGGAACCCTCGGAGCAATTCTGATTCAAATCAAGAATCTGGACAAGATCCGGGAGAAGTTTGGCTCCGTCAAAGGAAGCGAAACGATCAAAAAGGTGGGAAGCCTGGTTAAGGGCAATTCCAGAGATATCGACCTGGTCTGCCGTTATGACGAAAACGAGTTTCTGGTCCTGCTCATTAATTCGGATACTGCCAAAATGAGTATCATTCTAAGGCGGCTCAAAGAAAAACTGGTTCATTCGAATAAAAGCGCCCATTTTCCTGCTCCGGTTCGGATCCGGTTGGGAAACGTGCTCGTGAATGACCACTATGAGGAAATCTTTAAAGCGGTTAAACTCTCGCTTGATAAATTTGTATAACAAGGTTATAATCATTGTTTTTGAAAATAAGGGAATAATCTTTTTCAAAGAAATCGGGAAAAGCAAACGAGACGGCGCCGGAAGGCAGTCCTAGACGGGGGGTAAAAGAGTGGCAGTAACGGTTAGATTATCAAGGGCGGGAAGGCACAAGAGGCCTTTTTTTAGAATTGTGGCAACAGATTCCAGATCTCCGAGAGAAGGAAGATTTCTTGAGGTGTTAGGGACTTACGATCCTTCGAAAAAAGAAGAAAATTGCCTGGTTAATGCTGAGAAAGTCCAATATTGGTTGGGTCAAGGGGCTACCATTTCCGACACCGTCAAGAGCCTTTTGCAAAAGAAAGGTTTATTTAAAAAAGCATAACGTTTCAGTTGAATGCCAACATCATCCGGGGAGGCAAACATGGAAGCGGAATTAATGAGGCACCTGATTGAGCATATCGCTAAATCCCTTGTCGATAAACCTGGAGATGTTGTTGTGAGAGAGACGGATGGAGAAAAGACCACCATTATTGAATTGAAAGTACATCAGGAAGATTTGGGGAAAGTCATCGGAAAACAAGGTCGAACTGCCCGTTCGATGAGGACCATTCTTAATGCCGCCGGGATCAAACTCGGAAAAAGATGCGTTCTTGAGATCTTGGAATAAAGGATGTTAGAAGATTCCGGAGATTGGATTCTGATAGGAAAGGTTCTGAAAGCTCAGGGATTGCATGGAGAAATAAAAGTTCATCTTCTGACCGATTATCCTGAGCGATTTAATGCCGGGGAGCGCGTCCACTTAAAAAAAAAGCGTTAACCTCTTTTTTAATTCTCTCGTCTCGAATCGAAGGTGAGTTCGCTTATTTAAAACTTGAAGGAATTGAGAATAAGGAGAGTACTGCGGATCTTCTTGGAAAAGAATTTCTGATTCCCGTCGATCAGTTGAAACCTCCGGGAGAAGGTACCTATTATCCGTTTCAGATTCTGGGGTTTGATGTTTGGAGCGAAGAAAACGAACTGATTGGAAAATTGACAGAAATTTATTTGAATCCGAACCAGTCACTTTATGAAATCAAATCTGGAAAAAAGGAATATCTGGTCCCGGCGACGAAGAATTTTATAAAGAAAATTGATCTGGTTGAGAAGAAAATAGTCATTCATCTCATCGAGGGGATGCTTGATTGATGAGCCAGAGAGATCATCGAGTGACATGAAAGCGAAAATCGTAACCCTGTTTCCAGAGATGATCAGGCCAGTGCTTCGGCAGAGCATCTTGAAACGGGCGATCGAAGGGAAATTTTTAGAAGTAGAGGTTCTGGATCTCCGGGATTTTAGCCGGAATAAGCATTGCCAGGTGGATGATGCCCCCTACGGCGGAGGGGCGGGAATGGTTATTTCTTCTGAACCGGTTTTCGAACTTTTCGAGTCGATAAAGTCAGAAGCTCCTTTTAGAACGATCTTACTTTCACCAGGAGGGAGGCCCTTTAATCAAAATATGGCCGAAGCGCTAAGCCGGGAGACAAAATGTCTCCTTTTCCTTTGTGGCCATTATGAAGGAATCGATGAAAGAGTCCGTGTTGCGCTTCAACCTGAAGAAATTTCTGTGGGCGACTATATCCTGACGGGAGGAGAACTCCCGGCATTGATTCTACTGGATGCAATCACGAGGCTGATCCCGGGCGTCCTGGGCGATCAAGAGTCACTTAAAGAAGAATCATTTAATGCAGATCTTCTGGAATATCCACATTATACCCGGCCTTTCGAGAGCGGGGGCATTAAGGTGCCTGCCGTCCTTTTATCCGGTAACCATGAGGAGATCCGAAGATGGCGATTAAAAGAGTCTTTGAGGAAAACACTTGAGCAAAGGCCTGAACTTCTGGAACAGAAAGAACTCACACCGGAAGAAAAGAGCTTTTTAGACGAGCTAAAATTAGAAAAAACGAGTGATTTGAAAAGAGTTTAGATCACATATTGGAAGGAGTCATCATATGAATCAAAAAGAACGCATTGAAAAGGGGCTGATCACCAAAGAGAACGCCTCATTTAAGATTGGGGATACCGTCAATATTCATGTCAAGGTGATCGAGGGTGAGAAGGAAAGAATTCAGATATTCAAAGGGGTTGTGATAGCCCGCAGATGGACGCTTAACCGGGAAACGTTTACAGTCAGAAAAGTCTCCTATGGTGTGGGTGTCGAGCGTATTTTCCCGCTCCACTCTCCTTTTGTTGAAAAAATTGAAGTCCTGAGAGAAGGTAGAGTCCGGCGAGCCAAACTCTATTACCTCAGAGGGAAAAAAGGCAAAGCCGCACGTATCGCCGAAAAGGCGAGTTTTGGGGCCGAAGAATCCATTGTCGTGGCTTCGCCGGTGGCTTCCGAAAAAGTGGAACCACTCGAAAAGGTTCCTTCCTAGCCATTTGTCATTCGCTCAAATGTGGGAAAAACTGACCCATTTTGAGAAAGGTTGCGAAGCATCGGGATTCCGATTGGTCGCGGGTATTGACGAAGCCGGAAGAGGTCCCTTAGCCGGTCCTGTTGTTGCCGCTACCGTCATCTTTCCTCCCGGCTTTAAACTCCCAGGATTGAATGATTCAAAGCAGCTCAGTCCGTCTCAACGCGAATTTTATTATCAGGAAATAGTAAATCATGCCCTGGCAATCGGAGTCGGCGTAGTCGAATCCGGGGTGATTGATCAAATTAACATTCTCCAGGCCACTCTTCTCGCCGCAAAAATGGCGGTGTCCCAATTGACTCCGCAGCCAGACTATTTATTGATTGATGCCTTAAACCTTTCCTTTATTTCCATTCCGCAGAAATCCATTATCAAGGGAGATACGCTCTCCTATTCTATTGCGGGTGCCTCCGTTGTGGCCAAGGTAACCCGCGACAGGATCATGCGGATGTATCATCATCAGCACCCAGAATACCAATTTGATCATCACAAGGGTTACGGCACGAAAGAACACCTTCATCGTATTCAGATTCACGGACCATCTCCGCTTCACCGTTTGAGTTTTCGGGGTGTATTGCCAGCACGTTGAATTCCCGGTCTTTGGAAAAGTGGCCAAAAATTCAGGACCAGGTTGTGAGAAAAGAGGAATTCGTATAATATGTCAGTGGACGGACTCGCATACGGAAAAGAGGGAGAGGCTTTCGCCACAAAATATCTCATCCAGCAGGGATATCAGATTCTGGAAAGAAATTTTAAAACTCGAATGGGTGAAATCGATATTATTGCAAGGAATAAAGGCTATCTCGTTTTTGTGGAGGTCAAAGCAAGACAGAGCAACGATTTTGGCGGACCCGCGGGAGCGATAACCTCTTCAAAACAGCGTAAAATAGTTCAAATCGCTAAAGCCTATATGGCCTTTAAAAAAGTTGAATCGGACGCCCGATTTGATGTGGTTCTGATTCATGGTTCCGGTAGTCTATCGTCGGTCGAACTGATTCAGAACGCCTTTGAGATTAGGTGAAATATGGAAACGGGATTTAATACCGACATCGAATATCAAAAAAGGATATTCCACGTTCAGACCGAAGAGAGTGGCCCGCAAAACCCGGTCATTATTACCCATCTTTTTTACAAAGGGGCAATATTATCCTCTAAAAAGACAAATTATAGTTCTCTTCTTGATCCTAAAACCGAAATAGAAAAACTGAAAGAGTTAATGAAGAAGCAGCATGAAGAGATGATTACCACCCTATTAAACGGTCAGTGTAATCATCTGCTTGGGGAGGGCGTAGCCAAAGATAAGAGTCTCGATGATTACATAGATGACTATATTAGAAACAGGCAATGATTCAGTTTTCTAATGTTTTTAAAGGGTATCACCCCAGACAATTTATATTGAAAGATGTCAGTTTTTCGATCGATAAGGGGGAATTTGTTTTCATAATGGGGCCGAGTGGTGCCGGAAAAACGACCCTCCTTAAGCTCCTGTTTTGCGAAGAGAAAATCGATCAAGGTTCCATCCTGGTTCAGGGCCAGAACATTGCCAGAATTCAATCCTCCGCGATTCCCTTTTATCGAAGGAAAATCGGCTTCATTTTTCAAGACTTCAGACTCATTCAAAAAAAAACCGTCTTTGAAAACGTTGCCCTTGCCCTCAAAATTATGCATGTTCCGACCAAAGAAACTGAGAAAAAAGTGATGGAAGCGCTTGCCCTGGTCGGACTTGAATATAAAAAAGAAGTTGTCGCGATCGATCTTTCGGGAGGAGAACAGCAGAGGGTCTGTATTGCCAGGGCATTTGTCAATCGTCCTCCCATTATTCTGGCTGACGAACCGACCGGTAATCTTGATTTTGACCTTTCACTCCACTTTTTACAACTCCTGAAAGGTATTCAGGCGAGAGGGACGACCATCGTTGTTGCCACACACAATAAGGAACTGGTCAACATGTCAAAAAAAAGGATCATTACGATTAAAGAGGGGAGAGTTTCTTCTGAATAAAAGGTCGCGGGGTTAAGCTGACGATGTCGAGCTTGTACTATTTTTTAAAGGAATTTTTGTATCATTTGAACCATCATCGGCTCCTGACCCTGGGTGCCATTTTAACCTCGGCGTTTATCTGGGTCATCCTCGGTTTTTTTGTCATTGTCTACTTCAATCTCTTTCAGCTCTATTCGGGATTGAGGGAAGATCTCAAAGTCCTCGTTTACCTTAAGGATGGTTTGTCCCAGATGGACGTCAAGAATCTGGAAGAAAGGCTTTTTTCGGAAAGAGAGGTTTTGACGGTCCGGTTCATTCCGAAAGAAAAAGCACTCGCCGATTTTAAAAGGGAGATGACAACAAAGGGTGATCTTTTCAAAAATCTTGATGGAAATCCGCTTCCATCCTTTTTTGAAATTAAATTAAAGGAATCATACCAATCCTCAGAGGATTTCTCGAGGTTTGTCAACAAGATTAAGGGGAATCCGGGTGTTGAAGAGATCTTCTATGGCAAGGAGTGGATCGACGTTTTAAACCGGTATGTCGAATTTATTCAGATCATGGGGATCGCTGTCGGATTTATTCTGATCGTAGGCGTGATTTCCATGGTCGGAATAATTGTCCGACTGACTGTCTATTCCAAAAGGGAAGAAATTCTGGTCCTCAAATACATCGGTGCAACGCATCTCTTCATTAAAATTCCGCTTCTGATGGAGGGCGCTTTTCTCGGTTTTATGAGCGCAGCCCTCTCCCTGATTGCCTTATATGGGATCTTCTATTTTCTCACGCATTTTCCACCTTTCTTCGATTTGCTCATGGGAGCACCCACAAAATCGACTTTTCTCCCTCTCGAGATGATTCTTTTATTTCTCCTTTCCGGACCGATATTGGGTGTGATTGGGAGTTTTTTCCCGCTCCAGAAATATCTGAAATCATTTAACTAAATTTGGATAATTCTATGCCACAAGGGAAAATGGTTCCACAATATCGATATCTCACGGTCGCCGTCATGGTATTTTTTCTGGCCGCTCTTCTTCCCGGGGTATCCCGTTCTGAAGCACTTTCTCAAAAGAAAGAGGAATTGGACAAGCTCAAGAGGGAGATTAAAGAAAAGAAGAAATTGGAAAAAGAAAGTAAAAAGGCTGAACATTCCATACTCAATGAGTTCGAATCGCTCGATAAGAAATGGACGCTTGAAAAAAGGGAGTTGCGCCGGTATGAAGGCAATATCAAATCGATTGATCAGGAGATTCACCAGTTAAGTCAGGAACTTGAAGCCCTGGAAAAGAAAGTCGCCGCGGGAAAGGGAGTTCTCGATGCGAGAATTCGGAGAATTTATAAAGAAGGAAAATTGGGTGATTTCATGATTCTGGCAGGTGGATCGGACTATCAGGATTTGATTACGCGCGTTCATGCGATGATTGAAATTTCAAAAAGAGATCAGCTTGCTCTAAAGGAATATCAGGACGGGATGTTGAATCTGAAGGAGAAAGAAACCCAACTGGAAGAAAAGCGAAGGGACTTGATCGGAAACAAGAAGGGTGCCTCCGAAAGAATGGAGTCAATTCAAAGCGAAAAAATGAATAAAAAATTACTCCTTTCGAAAGTTCGAACTGAAAAGGAACTTACAGCTCAGGCGATTCGGGAACTGGAAGAATCTACTTTAAAAGTGCAGGAACTTATGAGACAATTGGACCAGCATAGCTCGGATCGATCCGGATTTATGGCCGAAAAGGGGAAACTTCCCTGGCCAAACAAAGGGGAGGTCGTCGGATCTTTCGGAAGGAACAAACACCCTAAATTTGATTTTTTCGTGTTCAAAAAAGGGTTGGAAATCAAGCCCGCTCAAGACGATTATATCCGGTCGATCTACGACGGAACAGTCGTCTACGCGGATTGGTTTAAGGGATACGGCCTACTCGTTATCATTGATCATGGAGAAAGTTATTATTCGCTTTATGCCCATGCTTCCAAGCTGATGGTGGACGTCGGAGAAAAGATCAAACAGAACCAGATTATTGGAGAAGTGGGGGAAACGGGCTATTCGGCCGACCAAAGCCTTTATTTTGAAATCCGGCACGGCGGAAAGGCTGTCGATCCGGCACTCTGGCTAAGCAAGAAGAGGTAACATTGGAATTATATTCAGAAAGGAAAAGAGCATGAGTTGGAGAAATAGGAAACAGGCTACCGTCACCTTTACCGCGCTGGTTCTCATGCTGGTGCTCGGAATCGTTGTGGGAAGAGGATTTGATCGTGTATTTGCCCAACCGGACACTTACGACGAACTAAAGACTTTCTCCGAAGTATTGTCGACCGTTCAGAAGAATTATGTTGAGGAGGTCAAGTCGAAAGATCTGGTCTATGGCGCGATCAAAGGCATGCTCAATACCCTGGATAGCCATTCTTCATTCATGCCCCCTGAAGCGTATAAGGAAATGCAGGTGGATACCAAAGGAGAATTTGGAGGCTTGGGAATCCAAATAGGCATTAAGGAAAACAAACTGACTGTGATATCTCCTATTGAAGGGACCCCTGCGGATCTTGCGGGAATCAAAGCGGGAGATGTCATTTTGAAAGTGGATGGCCAATCTTCAGTGAATTTGAGTTTGCAGGAAGCCGTGGAGAAAATGAGGGGACCCAAGGGAAGCAAGGTTGTTTTAACGATTCTTCGGGAAAATACGCCGGACCCTCTCACGTTCACACTGGTCAGAGATATCATTAAAATTCAGAGCGTTAAGAGTAAGATGCTGGATAAAGGAATTGGTTATATCCGTGTAACCCAGTTTCAGGAACATACGTCAAGAGATCTGGACAAAGCGCTCAAGAAATTAAAAGAAGATAAAATGCAATCATTGATTCTTGATTTAAGAAATAACCCCGGAGGTCTTTTGACTTCGGCAATTGAAATTAGTGAGGCTTTTCTCGAACCGGGCAAGCTGGTTGTTTTTATCAAGGGGCGGGATGGTAAGAAAGAGGAATATAGTTCGAATGGTCCTGCGAACCAGGAAAATTTCCCGATGATCGTTCTGGTCAATGAAGGGAGCGCTTCCGCTTCCGAGATTGTGTCGGGTGCTCTGCAAGATTGGGGAAGAGCGGTTGTGGTCGGCGTGCAGACTTTTGGGAAGGGATCTGTTCAGACGATACTTCCCTTGTCGGACGGAGCAGGTCTTCGACTCACGACGGCTAAATACTATACCCCAAAGGGAAGGTCCATCCAGAATGTCGGGATTGAACCGGATATTACTGTTAAACCGCTGCCTCTCAAGGATGCGAAAGGAACTGTCATGAACCGTCCTATTCTTCGCGAGAAGGATCTGGAACGGCACTTGAAAAATGAAACAACCAAAGAGTTGGAAAAGGAGGATTCCTCGACGCCTCCGCAGAGCGAAGAGAGCCTGCCTATCCTTGAAGAAAAGAAAGACCAGGAAGATATCCAACTTCAAAAAGCAATTGATTTGCTAAAAAGCTGGAAGATTTTCAAGCAATTGATGCCTGGAGCGGTAACAACCCGCGGGGAAGGGACACAAAAGGAGGCTCTGGTAGGAAAATAATCGGTTTTTGTTTTATGAGTCATCGAATTTAGGGACATATTCAATACGTGTCCCTAAATTTTTTTTTGAAAAAAGTTATTTTTTACTTGAAATCAAATTTGTTTTGATGTATTTATTAGCACTCTAGTAAGGTGAGTGCTAATTCTGCTCGCTCTAGAAAACGTCATTATTAACAGATTCGCCAGGAAATTCACGGCGGGAAATGGAGGAAAAATGGCAACAGCAGCCAAAAAAAGCGCATTGGCCTTTAAACCTTTGAAAGACAGAGTCTTTGTGGGCTATTCTGCGGAACTTGAAAAAACTGCGGGGGGAATCTATATTCCTGAAGCGGCCAAGGAAAAACCACAAAAAGGAAAGATTGAGGCGATTGGAGCGGAAGTCAAGTCAGTGAAAGTGGGCGATCAGATCCTTTTTGATAAATATTCCGGTTCAAAAATTAATATTGACAATGTTGAGTATCTGATTTTAAAAGAAGAAGATATTTTGGGGATTTTTGAGGATTAATCATACAGCTTAAAGAAGGCTTCCCTGAAGCCGAGTGGACCTTCAGGATACGACTTTGAGCGTAAAAAATAGAGGAGAATAAAATTCTATGGCCAAACAGATGATATTTAGCGAGGATGCTCGCGCTTTAATCCTGAAAGGGGTTAATCAACTTACAGATGCCGTTAAGGCAACATTGGGACCTCGTGGAAGAAATGCCGTAATCGAAAAGAAATTCGGCGCTCCCACCATTACCAAGGATGGCGTGACCGTTGCGAAGGAGATTGAATTAAGAGATCCCTATGAAAATATGGGAGCTCAATTGGTTAAGGAAGTTTCCAGCAAGACCAGCGATACCGCCGGTGATGGGACCACCACGGCCACCGTATTGGCACAGGCGATCTTTCGGGAAGGTGTGAAACATACCTCCGCCGGAGCGAATGCAATGGACATTAAAAGAGGAATTGACCGGGCGGTTGAAGTGGTCATCGAAGAATTAAAAAAGATCAGCAAACCGTGTCAGACGAAAAAGGAAATTTCCCAGATCGGGACCATTTCTGCAAATAACGACAAAACGATTGGCGATCTGATTGCAGAAGCCATGGAAAAAGTGGGCAAGGATGGCGTTATTACGGTCGAAGAGGCCAAGAGTATGACGACTTCTCTGGACGTGGTTGAAGGAATGCAGTTTGACCGTGGATATATTTCACCTTATTTCGTGACCGACTCCGACAGGATGGAAGCGGTTCTGGAAGATGTGTTTATCCTCATCAATGAGAAAAAAATAAGCACCATGAAAGATCTTCTCCCTATTCTGGAACAGATTGCCAAAATGGGAAGACCTTTTGTGATTATTTCCGAAGATGTCGAAGGAGAGGCGCTCGCAACGCTCGTCGTCAACAAGTTAAGAGGGACATTAAACTGCGCCGCCGTGAAGGCTCCCGGATTTGGGGATCGGAGAAAAGCGATGTTAGAAGATATCGCCATTCTAACCGGTGGACAGGTTATCTCCGAAGATCTCGGCCTGAAACTTGAAAACGTTAAAGTTTCGGATTTGGGTAGAGCAAAAAGGGTTACGATTGACAAAGATAACACGACCATCGTTGAAGGTGCAGGCGAAACTGCAAAGATTCAGGGACGTGTCAAACAGATCAAGGCCCAAATCGAAGAAACGACGTCGGATTATGATCGTGAAAAGCTTCAGGAAAGGCTTGCAAAGATCGTCGGCGGTGTCGCTGTCATTAATGTCGGTGCGGCAACTGAAACAGAAATGAAAGAAAAGAAGGCACGCGTGGAAGATGCTCTACACGCGACGAAAGCAGCCGTGGAAGAAGGGATTGTTCCGGGTGGAGGTGTCGCCCTCATTCGGTGTCTTCCGGCTCTGGACAAGATGGAACTCGGCGGCGATTTACAATGGGGTGTGAATATTGTAAAGCGCGCCCTGGAGGAACCTATCCGTCAGATAACAGAGAATGCCGGATTTGAAGGTTCCGTGATCGTTGAAAAGGTTAAAAATGGAAAAGGGAATTTCGGGTTTGACGCTGCGACGGGAAATTACGTCGATATGGTTGATTCCGGAATTATCGATCCGACCAAAGTGAGCCGTAGTGCGCTTCAAAACGCGGCCTCTGTTTCAGGTTTGATGTTGACGACTGAGGTCATGATTGCGGATATCCCTGAAGAGAAAAAAGCTCCGATGATGCCGCCGGGTGGTGGGGGTGGTATGGGGGACATGTACTAGACTGATCAAGTTTGCTGAAAAAGGTCATCTACTTCGTTCTCAACTCTCGGCTGTCTCGACGTACGGGTTAGTACGCCTGCGTTGCCTCGAGTCTGCGGCCTCGTAGATGAACCTTTTTGAGTAACTTGAATAGGAACGCTGATAAAATTTGGGCAAATAAATCACGATGCACCTGTGATTAGCCTCTTTGAAAAAGGAGGCTTTTTTTTTAAAATTGACTAACAAAATGAGATCAGATAAGATTTTATTTAATCTCAATTTCTAAAAATGTGGGGGTAAAACAATATGTCAGAGGTTCAAAAAGTAGCGTCGGGAAGCTGGGATCAAGAGGTGCTGAAGGCAGATGGCCTGGTCATGATTGACTTTTGGGCCCCCTGGTGCGGACCTTGTAAAATGATTGCTCCGATTATCGACGAACTTTCCAAAGAATATGCAGGAAAAGTGAAAGTGATGAAACTAAATACCGACGAAAATCCCGATATTTCCGGAAAGTACCAGATCATGGGAATCCCTTCACTCGTTTTCTTCAAGGGTGGAAAGGTGATCGAAAAACTGGTCGGTGCCATGTCAAAAAAGCAGTTTAAAGACGCGATAGATCGGTTGTTGGTTTAGAAAGTTCTTTTAAATCCGAGTAGAAGAATCCTTTATGTTGCAAGAGCTTTTGATTAAAGATTTCGCGATTATAGAGGATTTACGCCTTGAATTTGGCCCCGGTCTAAATCTTATCACAGGTGAAACCGGAGCTGGAAAATCGATCATTATCGATGCACTTCAAACCCTTCTGGGCGCCAAGAGTTCGCCTGAAAATGTCCGGGACGGATCCAAGGAATCCGTCCTTGAAGGAACCTTTCTAATCCCGCCTGCTTTTCCTTTAAGAGAAAAATATCTTGCCCTCCACTATATAAATGAAAATGATCAGGAGATCATCGTCCGTCGAATCATTTCCGCAACGGGGAAAAGCAAATCGTACCTGAATGGAAATATGATTAATCAGGCGGCGCTTGCCGAACTTTCTGATTTACTTCTGGAAATCCACGGTCAGAATCAACAGATTTCACTTTTTAAAAAATCAGTCCAGCTTTCACTGCTCGATTCCTATGCGGGACTGGAAGAAACCGTTTTTGAATTTGAAAGACTCTTTTATGACTGGACTCGCACTGCCAGTTCCCTTCGTAAACTAAAAGAAAGTGAAGAAAAAGAAAAGGAGAGACGTTCCTTTCTGAAATTTCAGGTCGAGGAATTGGAATCCGCCGTACTCGATCCCGATGAAGAAATCCGATTGGAAGAAGAACGGAGACTCCTTGTCAAATCCGAATTTCTAAAGGCAAAATCTGAAAATGCTTACTACCTCTTGTCCGAAAATGAAGAGAACTCTGTCTTATCTTCTCTTCAGACGATTCAGAAAGAAATCTCTGAGATTTCAGTAATCGATTCGAGGGGAATGCCAATATTGCAATTGGTTTCATCCGCGTTAATCCAGCTTAAGGAAACGGCTGTACTTATGAGAGATTACCGGGAAACCATTGAAAGCCGAAGAGACTCTCTGGAGAATATTGAAAAACGACTTTTTTCCCTCTCTCAGTTAAAGAAAAAATATGGCGCATCAATTCCCGAATTGATCGAAAAGCTCATAACGCTCGGGGAGGAACTTGACGGCCTGAATCATCTTGAAAGTGACATGAATTCTCTCAATTTCGAGATGCAGGAAATTGAAAAGAAACTGGAAGTCCTGGCAGAAGGTTTATCGGAAGGAAGAAAGAGCGCGATTGTCACTCTGGAAAAAGAGGTGGTTAAGGACTTAAAAACATTGAAAATTAAGGATCCTGAATTTAAGGTACGTTTTCTAAACCTCCCTTCTGAAATCCGGTTTACAAGGCATGGACAAGAAGAGGTTGTCTTTCTCATATCGATGAACCCTGGTTTTCCACCTATTGAAATTGAAAAAGCCGCTTCAGGAGGCGAGCTATCCCGCCTGATGCTCGTATTAAAGTCAATTCTTTCCCAGGCGGAGTCCGTGCCGCTTCTCATCTTTGATGAAATCGACACGGGTGTAGGAGGCGAAGTTGCAGAACTGATCGGAAAGAAATTATGGAATCTGGCCAGAACGAAGCAGGTGTTTTGCATTACCCATCTTCCGCAGATTGCATGTTTTGGCGAATTTCATTTTAATATTTCCAAAAGAGTGAAGCGTGGAAAGACGGACGTTGTCGTGAAACGATTAAATGATCGGGAGCGCATTCAGGAGATTGGGAGAATGCTGGGGGGGAGTATCATGACATCCAATACCATAAAATTTGCGGAAGAGATGATGGCAAACAGGTTAACCTCGCCTCGTTCTTCAAGTTAAAGCTAGATTTGAAATGGGGGAGGATTAGACTCTCTTTCCGGAAAACAGCGTTTCCATTTTTTTTAAGATATAGGTTCTCGAGGACCCAAGATTGCTGAGGTCCTTTTGAGGAACCTGTATCCCCATTGCCTCGACGATATCCGATATGAAATGGGTGACTTCCGTCTTTTTCCTTTTCTTCTCGAGGTTCTTTTTGACAATATCGATGATTTCACTCACCTCAAATGGCTTAACAAGATAATCGGATGCCCCATAGCGGATTCCTTCTACAGCGCTTTTCATCGTGCCGAATCCCGTGATCATAATCACAGCCATCTCTTCATTAAATTTACGAATTTCCCTTAAAAGTTCCGTTCCGGTCATGCCCGGCATTTTGTAATCCAATGTGGCAATATCAATCTCATTTTCATGGATAATCTTAAGAGCTTCTTCGCCGTTTTCGGCGGTAAAAATCGTATAGAAAGGCTTTAAAATCATTTTGAGGGATTCGCGAGGTCCCAACTCGTCGTCAACGATCAGCAGATTAACCGGCCCGCTCCTATTCATGCAAAAATCCTCCGAATTCAATTTGAAATTTATGGGTGCAATTGTCAGGCCATCATATTGTCTTGAAAGATGATTCAGAAGATATTGATTTATAAGAGTTAATTTTTAAACGTTTTGGACCGAGACAAGACTTTTCGTACGGTCGCACCAGAGTTAAAGTTCAAAAATGAACAAGTCAAATGCGGTACGAAAGCAAGGATGTCTTAATTAGATTGTTTCAAAAGAAAAAGTCCATTATACTCGGTTGAAAAAGAGTCTATTTCAATCCAGTCATCATTCGTATTTAACATAATATACCTTATCAGACGTTATGGGAATGGGATTTTTTATTGAAAAGGTCTAAACGACCCATCTCGCTCCATCACATTAAAACATCTGTTTGAATTGCCATGATCCAGCTTGCCAGAACTGAAATTCTCTCCTTTTTTGTCGGAATACGAGAGCTCATTTATTCGATCGCTGAGAAGGTCGACTATCGCATGAAGTCGTTTAAGCTTAATTTGCGTGGAAATCTTATTGAAAAGGAACTGGACCGCGCGTTTATCGAATTGGGAAAAAATGCCGTTGCAAAAATGTCATCCGATTCAGATCCTGAGAGCTTTAATTCGGAAGAATTTGTTCATAAAATTCATGAGATCCGGAATTTAAAAGATCAATATTCCCTCTCGCTGCAGGAGCTTTCTGATCTTCAGCGAAAAGCATTAAAAGAATCCCTGTCGCATTGTACTGAACAATTTCAACGGTCTGGCTGGGAGTTGGCACAAATCGAAGTTCCATCCGATTGTGTATTGAATAGAATCAGGATTAAAGATATTCCGATCAAAAAAGATTTTCTTGTTCTGATGATTAAGAAAGATCAACAGATGGCACTGGTTACCGGAGAAACCTTTCTTGAACCGGAGGATACGCTCATTTGCATTGGTACAGCAGAAAGTCTACAGCTTTTTAAAGGCTATCTTCTTAAAGGAGAACTGCCAGGATAAGTTCATTCCACATTTCTTGTTGATATCCTGTTATTTCATCAGTGAATTGGATTTAAAACGTTGACTGGAGTTCTTTTTGAGCGCTTTGCCTAGTTTTGAGGCAGACGATGAGATCCAAAATCATGATTTCAGACCGATATTTTTCTTCCTAACAAGTGGTCATTCTGAATGGCATACGGCACGACATTCACAAAATTGTTTGGCATAATTGACCTCCCATTTTCGATGATAATTTTGAGATAGTTGTCAGTCAATCCCCGTACGGTTCCTTCCGATTCTGCAAAATGATATCCTTCGACCAGGACATGCAGTACTTTGCCGATAAATTTTAAACGGAATTGGTCCTCTTTTTGCTTTCCCAAAATTCGCATTTCACGGGCCCTTCTCTTTATTGCCGAGGAAGAAACGTGATCAAAATAGGAAAAAGCATTTGTCCCCTCCCGGGCTGAATAAGGGAAGACATGGAGATAGGAGAGCGGAAGGTCTGAAATGAGTGCACAGCTATTCCTGAACGCTGCGTCCGTTTCACCGGGAAAACCGACCATCACATCAGCTCCGATCGAGGCTTCCGGTATCTGCTGATGGATTCGCTCGATTATTCTCCGATATTCGCTGGGAGTATATTTCCTGTTCATTTTTTTTAAAATGTGATCATCCCCGCTCTGGAGCGGTATATGAAAATGCCTGCAAACCCTGGATGAGCTGGTTAGCGTATCAATCAGTGCATCGGACAAGTGCTCGGGTTCAATGGAACTAAATCGAAAACGAATGGACGTCGTTTCTTTTTCAATCGTCTTGAAAAGTTCTAATAAAGAGGATTTTGGGTAAAAATCAAGGCCGTATGTTCCCAGGTTTATTCCGGATAGCACGACCTCATGGTACCCTATTGATTCAAAATGGCGAACCTGATTGATTACTTCTTCCAATGAGAAGCTTCTGCTTCTCCCTCGCGCTTTAGGGATGATGCAGAAAGAACACCAGGAATTGCATCCATCCTGAACTTTTAAAAACGCCCTGGTTTTATCAAAAAAAGTCTCCAAAAGAGGTTGTTGAAACTGTTTTTCTCTCGAAATTTCACCCACACAAGTGATCGGCTCCGGGTTTGAACTGACGAGGGTGATCAAGTTTGAAAGATTTTGTTTTTCGCCGTTTCCAAGAACAAGATGTATTCCCGGTATCTTTTTTACTTCAGCCGGGTTGGTCTGTGCATAGCATCCGGTTACGACAATCTTGGCGGAAGGATTCAATTCAAGGGCTTTTTTAACCCACTGACGAGATGCCTGATCTGCGTTATCCGTCACAGTACATGTATTGATGACATAAAGATCCGCTCGATCTTCATAGGAAACGACCTCATGTTCTCCATGAGCAACGGATTCAGACATAATAGCGGTATCAAACTGATTTACCTTGCAACCCAGGGTAGCGAAAGCGATTTTCAAACCAATTCTCCTTCTAAAGAAGAATTTCTCGCTTCGATCATTCTTAATTTGACTAAATTTCCTTTCAAACTTAAGGAGCTGTTAAAATGGACCATTCGATTGCAACCGGTTCTTCCTGACCACCGTTCCGGATTGTTTTTGCTTGCTCCTTCAACCAGGACCTCCTGGATCGATCCAAGGAGACGCTGGTTCTTATTAAACGAAATTCTCTGTTGAAACGCTAGTATTTCCGCCAGCCTTTCTGATTTGATCTCCTCCGGGACCTGATCCTGAAGCATGGGGGCTGAAGTATTGGGACGGTTCGAATATTTAAATGCAAAGATGGCATCGAACTCAACCTCTCCTAAGAGCCCTAGCGTTTCTTTAAATTCAAATTCAGATTCACCTGGAAAACCGGTAATAATATCTGAAGTAATACTCAAATCGGGCATTTCGGATCGTAAAGCCTGAACTTTCTGAAGATACCCCTTTGCGCTGTATCCCCGCTTCATTAATGAGAGGATCTTGTCCGATCCGGATTGTACCGGAAGATGGATATGTTTACACAATTTTGGGTATCGACGAAGGGTTTGAATCAATTTCGGCGTTAAATCGTTGGGATGGGATGTCATAAAACGAATTCTTTCAATCCCATCAATACTCTGCAAGATTTTTAAAAGATCTGAGAAGTCGATGATCTCCGGGAGATTTCTTCCATATGAATTAACCGTCTGACCGAGAAGGGTAATTTCCTTAAATCCTTGCATGGCCAACGCTTCGACTTCATGAAATATCTCACGACTCGGTCGGCTCCGTTCGGAACCTCTCGTTGTGGGTACAACGCAATAGGTACAGCCATAGTCACACCCTTCCATAATCGTAATCCAGGCCTTAAATTCTTCTTTTCGATGGGAGGGACGGCTTGGTGCTATCGGGGATTCATCCTGAATTTCAACGACCTTCTTTCGATTATGGACTTGAGTTATAATTTCAGGAAGATGGCTGATATTCCGAGGACCCATGACAAAATCGACATTTGATATCCTTTTGAGGATCTTTGCCCCTTCCTGCTGGGCGACGCAGCCGGCAAAGCCAATAATCAGGTCTGGTTTTAATTTCTTGAGGCTGTCGAGTTTTCCAAATTCGCTGTAGGCTTTTTGTTCCGCTTTATCACGAATGCTGCACGTATTCATAATAATCATATCGGCGTCATCCTGCCGCTCTGTCAGTAAATAACCTTCCTTTTTAAGGATTCCTACCATCTGTTCGGCGTCATGATCATTCATTTGACAGCCAAATGATTTAATATAAAGTTTTTTCAAAAGGAGTTCCTTCTTTTCAGGATTCTGAATGCGTATAATCGAGAATTCGTTTGAAATCTTAGCAACTTACCTGATTCCAGTCAAAGTAAATATACGATTGTGGAGAAGTGATAGATTAAAGATGGTATTGAAAGGAGTGAGAAATATTGCAGCGGATGCTGGCTAAAACTCGATGATGATTCCCCCCATGTAAGTCCGGGGAACAGCCAGTCCGTCAGCGTATTCGAGATGATCCCCAGTCAGAAGGTTTTGTCCTGCAAGATAGAATTGAGTCCCTTTATATTGTGACGGCCGATAGCTCAGTTTGGCGTCCAACCGCCAGTAAACGGGAATTGAGAGCGAATCGGCAAAATTTGTGACAAAGTATCCCTCCTTGTAACCCAAATTGAAGCTTCCAGAAAAGCCTCGATCAAATTCCTTCATTCCACCAAAATTCAGGGTCTGAGGGGGAATATTTTCCGTAATTTCACCCTGGTTACCGCTGGTGTCAACGAGCCGTTCGTAGGTGTAGTTCAGATAAACAGAATCTTTCGGAGAAACATGATATCTAAATTGTAACTCCACTCCTCTGGCGATGACGCTATTACTATTGAAAAAGCCTAATGCTTCAACCGCCGGATTTCGAACCCAGGGACCCAGATCGACATCGTCGTCCATTCCATCTACATTCGTGTAAAAAAGATTAGATTCCGCGTCGAAGTGACGATCCAGCCAGCTTGAACGGTAACCGACCTCATAGGAAGTTATTTTAAATGGTTCTAACTGAGGATTTCCGATTCTAGCAACACCTGGGACAAGTTCCGCCTCGGTGAATCGCTGTCGAAGATTCGGAATGGTATGTGCCACTGAATAGGAGGCTCGAAAAAACTGGTTCTCATACGGGCTCCACAATGAGGTCGCTTGATAGTTAAGGTGTGGTTTCCCTGTCGAATAAGATTCCCAGGCCACTGCGCCAACGAGCGTGATACGTTCTTTAAACTGCAGTGTTTGATTAAGAAACCCGCTCCAGATACTCTCTTCGATCATCGGTTGGTCCATAAATGTGAATTCGGAAGCGACTTGGCTGGTATGATAAGCAAACCCGTAGGCCGAATAATCCCCTGCTCCCCATTCTATTCGGTGAAGAATTTCTTCGTCATATTGGAAGTACTGGAGTTCGTCAACGGAGCCAGTTAAAGTTGGAGAAATATTGAACCAGTAGTCGTTTCGCGAACTTAAAATCTCCAAATCTGAACGTTCCGAAGATTTAAGGTGGAATTTGAGCATTTGAAAATTACTTTTAAATTTATCCTGAGCGGTTGGATCATTTGAAATTCCGGAATCGCTCATTCCGCCTCCAGCGAAAATTTCCAGGTCTGAATCCTTTGTCGGATTTACGTTCATTCGCAAGTTAAAATTGTGGCCTCGGAAGAAATCGTTCGCAGTTGTCCCGTCTGCCACGCTATCAAAACCTCCCTGACCCTGAAAGGTGTGACTGACTCGAAAATTAACATTGCGGAAAGCACCTTCAACCGATTCGGAAGTCAATACAGTTTCTTGATTTCCTTCGGTCACTTGTAGAGAGCCTGCCGTAGAGCCATCTGGTTTTTTGGTAATGATATTGATGACGCCGAGTCCCGCCCCTGTACCATAGAGTGCCGCATTGGGACCGCGAATGATTTCAATCCGTTCAATATCTTGAATGGAGTAGGGAAGTTGGGCCCAGTAGACCCCTCCCGACTCTGTTGAATAAACTCTTCTTCCGTCGACAAGAATCAAAATATTGCGTGCAAGGGATTCGGCGAATCCCCGTATCGAAACAATCGCTCGATTTCCAAGAATGGTCTGGTGGCCATCCTCAACATTCATGCCGGGTCGAAAACGAAATAGGTCCCAAATATTCGTGGCACCAGAGGCCTTGATCTCTTCCGATGTAATGACTTCAACTGCAATCGGCGCCTCTTGAATCAATTGAGGCCGACGAGACGCGGTGGTGACCTTTGCTTCTTCTTCGTAAAACTGAAACGCATCGTCACCGGACGCCCAAGCATCGAAGACATTCACGAAAGAGAACAGCATTCCGACTGAGAAGAGTGAAAAACAATACGGTTTCACGCTTTCAAGTATATCAAGCAAAATCAGACTGTCAATGAAGTGCGAAATACAGGAAAGTTACTGGAGTTGAACGCAATGTTATCGGTTCGAATTGATTTTGACGATATCCAGAAGGGAACTTCTTAAAGTTAAAGCGGCGTTTCCTTTATTTTGGAAAATCTCGAGATACCCTGAACTATTGATCACGAACGATGATTCTCCTTCAGCCGCCTCTCCATAATAAGTCTTACCAGAAGTCAGGGTGGTGGAACCCAGCATGAGTTGAGAGGAATTGAGCTGAATTCCCGATAGATCAGCAGATTTTATATTGGTAACCAGATTTCCATAATGGTCGATATAAACGATTTGTCCGGTGACCTGGTTCTTTTCAATCATGGGTTTTTGAATGGGAAGTTTAACCGGATTTTCAATGAGTTTACCAAAAGACCCGCTCTCCATTTCAGTCGAGAGCCAGGCAGCTACGGGAGCAAAAATATCTCTCCCATGAAACGTTTGTCCTACGGAGGGCAAGAAAAATTTCTTTTCAGTGATTTCATAAATCTGGCAGGGCCCATCTTCCTCAAAAATATAGCTCAGGATTCCATTGTCCGGTGCCAGGAAAAAGCCTGATCGGCTGACCACCAGTAGCGGTTTTCGACTGCTCCCAACTCCAGGGTCAACGACCACGACGTGAATACTTCCTTTTGGAAAATAACGGAAGGCTGAAGCAATGATAAAAGCTCCTTTGATAATTGAAAAGGGGGGAACATCATGGGAAATGTCCACAATCTTGATTTCCGGATTGATCTGTAATATCACTCCTTTAACGCTACCGACAAAGTGATCTTGATGCCCGAAATCGGTTGTCAGGGTGATAACCGGTTTCATACAGCCCCGTTAAAATAGATTTTTACGATTTCATATTCCACCGTTTTACCAGGGGCATTTATTTTTACGGAAGCTCCGACTTTATGCCCAATCAGGGCTTTAGCGACCGGTGAATGAATGGAGATCGTGTTGTTCTTGAGGCTCGCTTCATCGACTCCGACAAGCGTGAAGGTTCTTTCTTCCTCCGTTTCGATGTCGATCAGGACAACGGTTGCGCCAAAAACTACTTTATCGGATGAAAGTTTTGAAATATCAATGACCTGGGAATCGGCTAACTTGCTCTCCAGCTCGCGTATTCTTCCTTCAATAAAGGATTGCCTCTCTTTGGCGGCAGAATACTCGGCATTTTCGGAGAGGTCCCCATGTGCGCGGGCTTCAGCAATATCTGCAATGTTTTTCGGTCTTTCGACCCTTTTTAGGGTTTCGAGTTCCTTTTGAAGTTTTTCATACCCTTTTTGAGTCATTGGTTCTTTCACTACGATCTCTCCCTATCCTGATCTGTTGTCAAAATGATCAGTCTTTATCTTATCGCAATTATATCTCTAGATTTGTCTTTTAAAAACTAAAAAGTTAAAGTTTTTTATGGAACCGTTGAAGAGATTGAACCTGGACTCGATTATTGATCATCGAACTGATGGCTCTGACGGCCGCTCTTGCACCGGCGATTGTGGTGAAATAGGGAATCTTTTGCTGAAGGGTTGTTTGACGAATGGGATAGGAGTCTGTCTGAGAGATCTTGTCCCCGACGGTATTGATTGAGAATTGAATTTCCATATTTTTCATGTGATCGACAATATGGGGGCGGCCCTCCACTATTTTATTGACCTTTTTGATTTTAATCTGATGGCGGGTCAAAAATTCAACCGTACCTCCCGTTCCAACCAGACTGAATCCCAATTTGGAGAGATCCTGCGCGATGGGGAGCAACGATGGCTTGTCTTTATCCTTAACGGATAAGAAAACAGTGCCGCTCATAGGCAAGGGACTACCTGCAGCAGCCTGGGATTTTGCAAATGCCTTTCCAAAATCCGAATCGATCCCCATGACTTCACCCGTGGATTTCATTTCCGGACCGAGAATAGGATCGACTCCCGGAAACTTATTAAAAGGAAATACGGCCTCCTTGACTGCGATATGAGAATAGGCCGGAGATTCCTTAATTCCTAATTGATTCAGTGAATGCCCCATCATGAGTTTAATCGCAATTTTGGCCAGGGGAAGTCCGGTCGTTTTGCTGACAAAGGGGACTGTACGGGAAGCTCTCGGGTTGACTTCGAGGATATAGACCCGGTTCATTTTCACCGCAAATTGTATATTGATCAATCCGATGACCTGGAGTTCCTTCGCCAGAAGAATAGTCTGTCGTTTCACTTCATTGACCAAAGTCTCTTCAAGGGAAAATGGAGGAAGAGAGCAGGCACTGTCTCCTGAATGGATTCCCGCCTCTTCAATGTGCTCCATGATTCCCCCAACGATAACAGTCTCTCCGTCCGAAAGGGCGTCGACGTCTATTTCAATCGCATCTTCAAGATATTTATCGATGAGTACCGGATGAGATTTTGAAGTCATCCCCGCGTTATTCATGTAATGTTCCAGACTCCCGTCATCATAAACAATCATCATTGATTTTCCGCCAAGGACATAGGACGGACGAACCATGACCGGGAAACCGATTTTTCGGGCAATGGATTTTGCTTCTCCCACTGAGCGCGCCGTTCCGCTTTCAGGTTGAAATAAATTCAGTTTTTCAACCAGAGCCTTAAACCGTTCCCGGTCTTCAGCAAGATCTATCGAATCAGGAGAAGTTCCTAATATTTTTATCCCGTATTTCTCCAGCGGCAGAGCCAGTTTCAAGGGTGTTTGACCTCCAAACTGAACCACTACGCCTTCCGGTTTTTCCAGATCCACTATTCTTAATACACTCTCAATCGTCAGCGGTTCGAAATAAAGGCGGTCCGCTGTATCATAATCCGTACTAACGGTTTCCGGATTGCAGTTGACCATGATGGTTTCATAACCGAGTTCTTTGAGGCCCATGACGCCGTGAACGCAGCAGTAATCAAATTCGATACCCTGCCCGATCCGGTTTGGGCCGCCTCCCAAAATAATCACTTTCTTCCTGGAGGTCGGTTCTGCTTCACATCCTTTTTCATAGGTTGAATAGAGATAAGGAGTTTTGGCCTCGAATTCGGCTGCACAGGTATCAACCCGTTTAAAAACAGGGTAAATAGCATTTTGTTTTCGGATCTGAAAGACGTGTTCTTCGGATTGACCGATCAGTTCTCCAATTTTTTGATCCGTAAATCCGGCTTTCTTTGATGCGAGCATGAGTTCCGTTGTGATGGATTCCGTCGATGCATCCACGAGTTCGTTTTCGAGAAGGACAATCTCTTCTATCTGGCGAAGAAACCAGGGATCAATTTGCGAATCGTGTGCAATTTCCGCCAGGGTTAAACCGCGGCGGAATGCTTCTGCGATATAGAAGATCCTCTCTGGATTCGGGGTCAGAAGATTTCGTTTAATCTCATCTCTCTCCTGTCCGGGAATAAAGGAACCCCCCTTTTTCAAATCGAGGCCGTATCGATCAATTTCAAGCGAGGCAATCGCCTTCTGCAGACTTTCCTGGAAATTCCTTCCAATGGCCATGACTTCACCCACCGATTTCATTTGAGGAGTTAGTGTTTTTTCAGCTTGTGGAAATTTCTCAAAATCAAATCGGGGAATTTTGACAACAACATAGTCCAGGACAGGTTCAAATGATGCCGGAGTCGTACGGGTAATATCGTTTGGAATTTCATCGAGGGTGTACCCTACGGCAAGCTTGGCCGCAACTTTGGCGATTGGATACCCCGTCGCTTTGGACGAAAGAGCCGAACTTCTGGAAACCCGGGGGTTCATTTCAATGACAAACATCTCTCCGTTTGCGGGATTTACAGCAAATTGAATATTGGAACCTCCCGATTCAACGCCTATTTCCCGAATGACCCGAATGGCGGTGTCTCTCATGAATTGGTACTGCTTGTCACTCAATGTCTGAATAGGAGCAACGGTAATGCTGTCTCCCGTATGGACTCCCATCGGATCAATATTTTCAATGGAACAAATGATCGAAACATTGTCAGATTTGTCTCTCATCAGTTCGAGCTCGAACTCCTTCCATCCAATAAGAGACTGTTCAATTAAGATTTCATGCGTTGGGCTGGCCGCCAATCCATGTTCAATCAGTTTTTCAAATTCTTCACGGTTATAGGCGATGCTCCCGCCGGCTCCTCCCAGAGTATAGGAAGCCCGGATGATTGCGGGAAATCCGACCTCTTCAATAATGCCTAAGGCCTCTTCCTTGCTCTGTGCATAACCGCTTTTTGGAACGGCCACACCCGCTTTCTCCATCGCCTTCTTAAAGAGCTGGCGGTTTTCTGCCTTTTCTATCGATTCGTAGCTGGCTCCGATCAGCTTAACCTGATATTTTTCAAGAATGCCACTTTCGACAAGACGGACCGCCGTATTCAGGGCGGTCTGGCCTCCCATGGTCGGCAACAGGGCATCCGGTCGTTCGATCTCTATAATCTTTTCAACATATTCCGGCAAGATGGGTTCAATGTAAGTGGAGTCGGCCAATTCAGGATCTGTCATGATCGTAGCCGGATTACTATTAATTAAGATGACCTGAAAGCCCTCTTCTTTGAGTACTTTGCAGGCTTGGGTGCCGGAATAATCAAATTCACATCCCTGGCCGATGGTGATCGGCCCAGAACCAATGATGAGGATTTTTCGGATATCGTTTCTTTTTGGCATGGTTTAGACTTTATTTACCATATACTCGGCAAATTGATCGAATAGGTAGCTGGAATCATGCGGACCGGGAGAAGCTTCCGGATGATATTGAACGGAAAAAATCGGCAATGTTTTGTGACGCATCCCTTCGACAGTCTGATCGTTCAAATTAATATGGGTCAATACCATCTCTTTTGAAATCGAGGCGACGTCAACGGCATATCCATGATTTTGGGCGGTAATTTCAACTTTTCGCGTTCTTAAATCCATCACGGGCTGGTTTCCGCCGTGGTGACCGAATTTGAGTTTGTAAGTTTTGCCTCCCATCGCCAAACCAAGGATCTGGTGCCCGAGACAGATTCCAAAAATGGGTCGTTTGCAGATCAATTTTTCAACATTCCTGATGGCATAGGATACCGCCTCGGGGTCGCCGGGACCATTTGAAAGGAGAATACCGTCGGGAGCAAACGAGAGGGCTTTCTCCGCCGTTGTATCAGCGGGCACGACGATTGATTCGCATCCTCGGACCGACAACATCTTCAGGATATTGGATTTCACACCAAAATCATAGACGACGACCGTAAATCTTTTCCGGCCTTCAGGACTCTGGTTTCTTATCTGATCCGTGGTGACTTTCTTCGCAAGATCCTGTCCTGCAATACCTTGAATTTTACATAGTTTGGAATAGAGCACATTTCGATTGAACTCGACGGTTGAAATAAAACCCATTCGGGACCCATGATCCCGCAGGTGACGCGTCAGCATTCTTGTTTCAATTCCAAAAATACCAATAATATTATTATCTTTTAGATAGCGATCTAAAGTTTTACTTAAATAATAGTTCTGGGGTGTAAAACAGACCTCTTTAACAATGAGCCCTCCGAGAAACGGTTTCCTCGATTCATGGTCTGAATCGTTAATTCCGTAATTCCCGATATGGGGATAGGTCATCGTGACCAGCTGACTCTGGTAGGAGGGATCGGTAATGATCTCCTGATAACCGGTCATACTGGTATTAAAGACCACTTCTCCCGAAGTTTCTCCTTCTGCACCAAAAGAGTACCCTTCGAAAGTATTTCCGTCGTCTAGGATTAAAAGCGCCTTTTTATGATTTATTCTCACTGTTTTACACTATCCCCTGTAAACGACTTTTCCTGAAACGATCGTAAATTTAACTCTTCCCTTCATCTTCCACCCGTTAAATGGCGAATTTCTGCTTTTTGATTTGAATCGAGTGGCATCAACCACCCATTCCTCGTTGGGATCAAAAATCGTGAGATCCGCAATCGACCCTGCTTCCAATGAGCCCTTTTTTATTTTGAGAATTTTTGCAGGGTTCACCGTCAAAAGCGTTATCATTTGAGAGAGGGTTATCATTCCTTCCTGGACCAAAGCCAATGCAAGGGGTAAAACGGTCTCCAGACCAATAATTCCAAAAGGAGCCTTATCAAATTCCTGTTCCTTTTCATCGGGACTATGCGGAGCATGATCCGTTGAAATGGCGTCGAGAGTTCCGTCTTTTAACCCTTGTTTGACCGCCTCACGATCTTTAATCGAACGGAGCGGAGGATTCATCTTGGCATTCGTGTTATATCCAAGGGTTGCTTCGTCGGTCAGTGTAAAATAGTGTGGACAGGTTTCGGCTGTAACTGAAATACCTCTCTTTTTGGCGTCGCGGATGAGCCGGACTCCTCCTTCACTGCTGATATGAGCAAAATGGATTCGACTTTCCGTTAGCTGGGCAAGCAGAATGTCTCTTGAAATCATCACTTCTTCCGCCTGGCAGGGAATTCCCCGAAGCCCCATTTCAGTGGAGGTTCGGCCTTCATTCATCACCCCTCCCTCTGAAAGATGTCTGTCTTCGCAATGCGGCATCACCACGAGGTCAAAAGTTTTGGCATATTCAAGCGACCTGCGCATCATTTCACTATTCATGACAGGCCAGCCGTCATCGGTTAAAGCAACGCAACCCGCTTCTTTCAGTTTGCCAATCTCGGCCAGTTCTTCCCCCCTGGAACCTTTCGTAATCGCTCCGGCGGGCAAAACATTTACCAAACCTTCTTTTCGTGCTTTTTCAAGTATGTAATGTGTTACGGCTTCATTGTCATTGACCGGTTTCGTATTCGGCATACAACAGACCGATGTAAAGCCACCGGCAGCGGCAGCTTCAGTTCCTGACCGGATATCTTCTTTATATTCCTGTCCGGGATCTCTCAGGTGAACATGAAGATCAATAAATCCGGGAGAAATGATCATTCCCGATACATCAAGGACTTCGATCCCGTTTGAAGAAATAGACTCCGTTGAAATTTTGGTGATCTTGTCCGATTCGATGACGAGCTGTGCAATCTGATCGATATTGTTTTTGGGATCGATCAGCCGTCCCCCTTTTAGGATCATCTTCATTGGTCGTTTAACTCCATTTAAGTCGAAGCGCCAGACAGCAAGAACAATACGGCCATTCGAACTGCCACACCATTTGTAACCTGATCCAGGATGACCGATGACAGGCCATCCGCGATTTCCGGTGATATTTCCACTCCCCGGTTCACTGGACCGGGATGCATGACCAGAACACTCTTATTCGCCCATTTGAGGTTTTCTTTATTTAATCCAAATAATTCACTATATTCTCTAATGGACGGAAAGAGGCCCTTTCCTTGTCGTTCGAGCTGAAGGCGGAGCATGAGAATAACATCCACGTCCCGGATCCCCTCTCTGAGCTCATGAAATACTGTGACGCCACTTTTTTCAATCTCCGCAGGAATCATCGTGGGAGGTCCGACAACCCGAACCGACGCGCCCATTTTTGACAAACCGGCAATATTCGATCGGGCTACGCGACTATGGGTGATATCCCCGACAATGGCAACTTTTAATCCGGCGATTCTCCCCAGTTTTTCGCGAATCGTATAGAGGTCAAGCAGACCCTGAGTCGGATGTTCATGGGCTCCATCCCCGGCGTTGATTATCGAACTCTTTAAGTGACGGGAAAGGAGGTAAGGAGAACCTGAGCAAGGATGCCTCAAAACGATCAGATCGGCATTCATGGCTTCAAGATTTTTTGCGGTATCCAGTAAGGATTCCCCTTTAACCGCACTGCTGCTGGAATGACTGATATTGATCACATCGGCGCTCAATCTTTTACCTGCCAATTCAAACGAAGTCCTGGTCCGGGTGCTGGGTTCAAAAAACAAATTAATCAAAGTTTTACCCCGTAAAGCAGGCACTTTTTTAATGTCGCGTGTTGCCACCTCTTTAAACGAAACGGCTGTGTCTAACAGGAGTTCAATTTCCTCCTTTTGAAGTTCTTTTAGCGCAATCAGATCTTTTCTTTTAAGTATCATAATTATTTATCGAATAAACAAAAAGCGTCAAGTTTGTTCAAAAACCTTCAAATGCCAGGCCGCAGGAACGAGGCAAACGGAGCGTACAAATTCTGTACGTGAGTTTTGCCGAGCGACGAGAACGCTGCAGATGAAGATTTTTCAACAAACAGTGGAGTCTTCGCGACGAGAGTGGAGGATGACCACCCGGTCCTCCTCCCCCTCTTCTTCCAGGAGAACTTTTACTTTCTCGTCTTTCCCTGTTGGAAGATTCTTCCCGACAAAATCAGCCCGAATGGGTAGTTCTCGATGACCCCGGTCAATCAGGACGGCCAGCTGAATCGTTTCCGGGCGTCCCAGATCCATTAATCCATCCAACGCAGCTCGAATGGTTCTACCGGTAAACAAGACGTCATCGATGAGTACCACTCTCTTTTTTGTAATATCGTACGGAATATCGGTCGTCTTCAAAATCGGTCGGTCCTTTTTGGTCATAAGATCGTCTCGATAGAGTGTAATGTCCAGAACGCCGGTCGGCAGCTCAACCTTCTCAATTTCGGCGACTTTCTTTTTTAATCGATTGGCAAGGTGGACGCCGCAGGTTCGAATGCCAATTAAAATCAGATCGTTTGTTCCCTTGTTCTTTTCGATAATTTCATGTGCAATTCTACTGAGGGACCTTGCAATTCCTATCCGATCCAGAATCAGTTTTTCGTGAAATGGTTTCATAAGAAACAAAAAAAAGCCCTCTTCCCTGGGAGGAAAGAAGGCTTTTTATCCTTGATAGCAGTTCCCTTTATTTCAATCGCATATATAAAAGAGTCCGACACAAAAAGTTCCTTTCTAGTTTCACTGAACTAGGTTTAAAGGTTGAGTTTATTCTACCGGACTAAACTAAAGAAGTCAAGAAAACTCAAGACTTAAATGTCGGAATACTTCCTGTTTCACTTTGAAAATAAGGTTTGGTTCCGGAGTGATGATCCGTCACGTCGATTAATTCAGTTATTTGAGGAAATTTCTCTGACAGTATTTTCATGACGCCGTGTCTAAGTGTTTTCCCGGCCATACTGCAACCCTGGCATCCTCCCGACATCTCGACGTAGGCGATATGTTCCTTCAAGCCTACCAATTTGATATGTCCGCCATGTTCGGCCACACCTGGATTAATTTGTTCATCAAATATTTTCGCGATCTCAATGGATATTTCACTGTCCCATGCGGGATTGGGATTATCAATAACCCACGCCTGGGTCAATCCTGTAAGAAGGTAATCAATTTGTGCTCCCCGGATGAGGGGAACAGAGTCATGATCAATAATGAATAAACAGTTTTCGAAATGAAACAGGACATCGTTCGGATTCACTTTTTCTCTTTCGACATAGCTGAATTGGTAGACAAACTCTCCCCCTTGTCGCAAAACCGTCAGGCGAATTCCCGATTTGTCTTTTCCGAGAAGCGAATCGCGAATTTTATCAATCGCTCCCTTTGTGAATGTGACGATTGGAATCTCGATATGGTTCTCTTGACCGGACATATGTCCTAATTATTCTCCGGAGACGGGAGTGAGATATCAAAGCCGTTCATTTCCAATACCGCCGGTTGCATTTTCAGCCAAAGTTCCAGTTCGTACTCCGCTTTTTCAGGCACTTTGCTATCGGTGGCCTCCTTGATTCTTTCGGCCAGCATCGTATAGATAAACAAGATATCTCTTTTGGTAAGATACCCGTCTTCAGCCTCAACCCATTTCAACATGATCTCGCTCTCTTTCTTTTCCAATCCATCATTTCCTTTCTGTCCATTTTAGATTGAAGAACGAGCCGATGTATACAATAAAAATCAATTCTTGACTCAATCTCCCATAAAATGCTACAAGAAATGACTCAATTTTTGTGTCATTCCTTCCTTTTACGGGCTGTTAGCTCAGTTGGTAGAGCAGCTGACTCTTAATCAGCGGGTCCGCGGTTCGATCCCGCGACAGCCCATCATTGATCTTCACTTAGGATTTCTTGGGTTAAATTGACTAAAATTCAGATTTTAGTAATGCTTTGTTAACAAAAACAAGCGTTACTCTTAATGGTTTGACTTCCCAGCCAGAGCGTGACTATAATTTAATTCTTATTAACCCGATATGTGATAAGGAGATGGATATGACGGAAGCAACGGGTTTACCCAAAATTGGAGATGCAGCACCTGATTTCAAAGCAGTTACAACTCAATCCGGCGATATGGTTTTCAGCGAATGGCAGGGAAAAGAGTGGGTCGTACTGTTTTCTCATCCGGCCGATTTCACTCCGGTTTGCAGTACCGAACTGATGGAGTTCGCGAAACGAAGCGACGATTTCAGGAAAATTAATACGAAACTTATTGGTGTCAGTGTCGATAGCATACATTCCCACCTGGCATGGCTTCAGAACTTAAAGGAAAAAATGGGAGTCGAAATCCCCTACCCCCTGATTGCCGATATCGACACCCGGGTCTCACAAGCCTATGGGATGATCCACCCCGGTGCGAGTGCGACGGCCACCGTTCGGGCTGTTTTTGTGATCGACCCGAAAAGGACCATTCGGGCGCTGGTCTATTATCCCATGAATGTGGGAAGAAATGTCGAAGAGATATTTAGACTGGTCAATGCTCTTCAAACTGCTGATCAATTTGCGATTGCAACACCGGTTAACTGGACGCCTGGAAATCGAGTGGTGGTCCCGCCTCCTAAAAAGATGGAAGAAGTGAGAGAACGCGAAAGTCATAAAGGTAAGGATTATCTCTATCAGGATTTCTACCTCTGTCTGAAAGAGCTTCCCAAAGTCGATCGGTAAAATCCTTTCCCGGGCGAGCTGCTGCTCGCCCTTTCTTTATCTAAAAAATGAAGGCGATGATCATTTCTGAATGAAAGCTCGTTTACCCGAGCGCATTATCTGTTTGTCAGGCGAAACGGTTGACGTCCTCTATCAGCTTGGCGAAGAAAACCGTATTGTGGGCGTTTCTTGTTTCACGGATAGGCCACCCCGGGCACGTAAAGAAAAACCAGTGGTTTCCTCATTTACCTCGGCAGACATCAAAAACATTATTCAGTTGAATCCGGATTTGGTCCTGGGTTTTTCCGATCTTCAGGGAGATCTATTCAGAGAGCTCGTAAAATCAGGTCTTCAGGTACATCTCTTTAATCAGCGGACAATTCAAGGGATTCTCGACATGATACTCATGCTTGGTGGCATGGTGGGTGCTCAAGCCGGAGCAAGACGACTGATGTCCCGGATCATTGGCAAGATCGAGAAAATCCGCAAGAAGAGTGCGTTGTTAACTCGTAATCCCGTTGTCTATTTTGAAGAATGGGACGAACCTCTCATTTGCGGGATTGGATGGGTCTCAGAATTAATCACCGTTGCCGGAGGAACGGATTGTTTCGCGGAGCTTGCGACTCGATCGATTGCGGCGGAGCGGATTTTACGGGATTCGTCTGAAATAATGCAACAAATGCCAGACATTATCATTGGATCCTGGTGTGGAAAACCTTTTAATATCTCAGACGTTAGAAACCGGGACGGGTGGAATATCATTCCCGCAATTCGAAACGGAAATATTTTTGAAATTCGCGCATCAGATATTCTCCAGCCGGGCCCTGCCGCCCTGACAATTGGACTGGAACAACTCTCAACGATCATTTTAAACTGGGAGGCAAAACGGAAGCATGGATTCAACCCGAAGTTAAAATGAATCTAAATCTGTTTATTCTTGATAAGAAAATCGATATTCAGGAGAGAGACCTGCAAGACGGGTTCGAATTTCACCCCTATTTGGTAGCCGGAAGGTTCTTTGACTCCCGGTGCGGCGGCCCATACAACACGAGAGTTAACCGTGATAATATTTCTCTGATGGTAAAATCGCATCTGCAGAGGAGTCCCGACCAGAATGGGATCGAATGAAATAATCAAAACTCCCCCTCTTCCGAGATTTCGAATTGTGCTGAGACTTCGGACTTTGTTTTGATAGGGCTCGAGGATTCGATAGTCCCCGCCTAAATCCAGTATGACCCGGTCATCCTTTCGCTTCCAAATGAGTTCTGAATTGGAAACCATGTGCCTATTATACTTAAAACCAGTTTAAAAGACAAAAGAGTTTACACCTTTAATTAAGTTGAATCCGGAAGGAGAATGGTATAATTTAAATTTGATTCTTAACGGAAATAAGGAGAATCTTATTGCCATTAGATGCGGAAAGGAGAAAATCAACCCACCGAACAATCAATAGAAATTCGCTCATTATCTGGCTCTTTTTTATCACATTTACCGTCAATCTCACCGTTTTTCTGTTCGCCTTTGAAATCAATAATGTTTTACGGCTGTTTATTCTTGCTGAAAGCCGTTTCAAGGGACATTATTATAATGCGGTTATTTCATTAAAGACCTATCTCGATTCTCGTTCAGAGAGCGATTTTCAGGATTATAAAGCTCATCTGGTTCCCCTCTATCTTTATAAGAGTGCTCAAGATGAATTGGACAAACAGAATCTGGATTTCAGGCTGTTTTCAACCCAGATGAAGGAATTGAAATTTGGCGATGGAGATATTTTTCGAATAGCAATTTTCTTCAGAACGCTACGAAATTCGGAGTTCTTTAAGGTCAGTAAAAATATTATTCAGGAAGGTTCTAAAAAGGTTCAATCACTGGATCTGATTGGAGAATATTATCATCAAAATCTGAAACAAAATCCGGTAAATCAGATTACCGTCAAGGAAAGTATTGAGCAATTGAGAGATCTTGATAGACGAATGGAATATCTCTTTTCAGAATTTTCCGATAAGATAAATTATTTATACTTTAAAATGACATTGATTTCAGAAGTGGCGACTTCATCCATTGGAATTTGTCTCCTCTTCTTCGGAATTTATGCTTCACGAAAGATCATTGAAAAATCGGAAATTGACCGGAAGGCACTCGAAAGCAGCGAAGCCCGGCTCCGCCTTTCCATGGAGCAGATGCCGGCATCTATTTGGACCACGGATCCATTTCTGCGAATTACGACTTCGACCGGTGCGGTAATGATTGAACCCAGTCCTGGAGGGGAACCGATACTTGGCAGATCAATTTCCACTTTGCTTGAAAAGAGTCCATTGAAAGAATTAATAGTTCAAAAACATCAGGATGCTCTAAAAGGAGAATCTGGTCATTATGAATTTCTTTTTGGTGCCCGTTTCTGGACTGCCCATGTCGAACCGTTTCGCGATCGAAATGGCTTGATCACAGGCGTTTTAGGAATTGCTTACGACATTACCGAAAAAAAGAGCCAGGAAAGCAAACTCATTGCTGAAAAGGAACGTTTACTGGTCACACTCGGTTCTATTGGCGATGCAGTCATTACAACGGATAAAGAGGGAAGAGTGACATTAATGAATCCTGTTGCCCAGGATCTATCCGGATGGAGCCAGGCAGAGGCGGAAGGGAAATTTCTTCCTGAAGTATTTCAAATTTACAACGAATTGACCGGGTCCGCTTTAGAAAATCCTGTCTCCAAAGTCATCTCAACCGGTCGAACTGTTGCCATTGCCAATCATACGATTTTAAAGTCAAGGGATGGGACAGTACGTGCAATTGCTGACAGCGGTGCTCCAATCCAGGATTCGCAAGGAAACATATTGGGAGTCGTTCTGGTTTTTCGAGATGTCACCCAGCAAATGAAGATTCAAAATGAACTTTTAAAAAAAATGAAACTGGATTCATTGGGACTTCTGGCGGGCGGAATCGCTCATGATTTTAACAATATTCTTACCGCAATATTGGGAAACATTTCACTCGCCAAAACAGAACTCGATCCTGGATTAACGGCGATTCGGTACCTCAACGAAACAGAAACGGCCACCCTTAAAGCGAGAGACCTTTCCTCGCAGTTACTGGCGTTTACGAAAGGGGGCGCCCCTCAAAAAAAGGTGACTTCTATCGCCCGCCTGGTCGAAGAATCAACCCGTTTTGTTTTGAGGGGGTCTAATATCAAGTCAGTCTTCTATTTTCCGGACAATCTCTGGTTGGGAGAGTTCGATCCGGGACAGATCGCCCAAGTGGTACATAACCTGGTAATCAATTCGAAGCAGGCCATGTCGGATGGAGGAGAGATCATTATCAGTGCGGCAAATACAAATATTGAGGAACCTCGTGCGACGGCGCTCATCCTGGATGTAGGCCCCTATGTTGCAATTACGTTTAAAGATAACGGAAAGGGAATTCCATCGGATCAGATTAACAGGGTTTTTGATCCCTTTTTCACCACGAAGGAAAAGGGGTCCGGACTTGGACTTTTTTCCGCCTATTCAGTGGTCAAAAATCATAACGGAACAATCGGGATTGATTCGAAAGTGGGTTTAGGTACCTCGATAACAGTTTATCTTCCTGCCATCATGAAAAATTTTCCTGCCGAGGAGAACCAAAGTGAGAAGATATTTAAGGGCTCTGGAAGAATTCTACTGATGGATGATGAAGAGTTTGTCAGAAGTATGGCTTCAGAAATGTTAAAAAAACTGGGGTACGATGTCGAATTGGCCACACATGGGGAAGAAGCACTTAATATCTATCGGAAGGAAAAGGAAACTGGCCGCGGTTTTAATGCAGTCATTATGGATCTCACGGTCCCAGGAGGGAAAGGAGGAAGAGAAACGATCCAGGAAATGATGGCGTTCGATCCTGCAGTCAGAGGAATTGTATCGAGCGGGTATTCCAATGACCCCATCATGGCTAACTTCAGACAATACGGCTTCCGGGGGTGTGTTGCCAAACCGTACCGAATCCAGGATATCAGTAAGGTTCTGAACCAGGTCCTGCAATCTTAACCACGAAGTTGTTCTATTTCGTTCCAAATTTTGTTTCAATCTCTACGCCAAGGCTCTTGAGGAAATCAGTTGGGAGAATTCCTCCTGCGCAAACGATGACTGTGTCGTTTTTGAGATCGGAGATTTTTCCTCCCGATTCTATACTGACGCTGTCTTTTTTGATTTCCTTTACATTTGAATTGAGAATAACTTTGACTTTTCCGGAGGAATTGAGCTCATTTAATTTCTGACGATTTTTTTCTTTTACCCGTGAGAAGGCCTCTCCCCGATAGGATAAGGTAACTGTCGAACGTGGTTCCATTGCGATTGAAACGGCTGCCTCAAGAGCCGCATCCCCTCCCCCGACGACGAGAATATGCTGATTTTTGTATTGTTCTGGATCGATTAACCGATAAACCACTTTCGGGAGTTCTTCACCGGGTACGCCCAGTTTCCGTGGCGTTCCACCTCTTCCCAGTGTGAGGAGGACCGCACGGGTTTCATAGGAAGCTTGCGAGGTCTTGACAATAAATCCGCGATCGATCTTTTCAACAGAGTCCATTCTCTCATTGTATTGGATCTTGATTCCGGTTTTAGCTTCTGTTTCTTTCATAAATACCAGAAGCTTCTCCTTCCCGATTTCACCAAATCTTATTTCTCCCACCAGGGGAAGTTTGGCGGGCTGGGTCATGACGATTTTCCCACGTGGAAAATGAGCCACTCTTCCTCCGAGAGCTTCCTGCTCCAGCGTGATCGAGCGAAGCTGGAATTGCTTGCTGGCAAGTGTGGCCGAAAATCCGGCCGGTCCCGCTCCTACAATAACCAGATCCAAAGGCGTTCCGGTTGATTTCAGTTTTCGAATGGATTCAATTGCTTGCCGGCCCTGTTCGACCGCGTTACGAATGAGACCCATTCCTCCAAGTTCTCCAGCTATGAAAATGCCCGGCACATTGGTTTCGAAATCAGGCTTGACATGCGGAATATCCACACCTCTTTTCTTGGTGCCAAAAACAAGCGTTATGGCCTCGACCGGACAGGCGGCAAAACAGGCTCCATGTCCGATGCAGTGGGTTGGATTAATGATGGCTGCTTTTCCTTTTATCAACCCAAGAACATCCCCTTCCGGACAGGCCGATATGCAACTTCCAGAACCGATGCAAAGATCCGGATCGATTACCGGATGAAGAGAAGGAGGCTCCGTTAAACCTTCTTTCCGAGCTGTTTCAAGTTTCATTAGGTTATGGTTATCCTTTTTCTTGCGCAAGATTGACTGGATGGTCCATATGAGCACTATTGAAATCGAGATGATAATGATAGGTTCAAAAGTCATGAAAAGAACTCCCCTTTTCCTTTTCTATCTAATTTTTGATTGCGAGCAGGCAGGTATTGCAACGGGGAAAGGTCACATTTAACTGAAAAAAGACTTGTTTCCCGTGTGAATATTGACGATGTGGTTGATCGTGTCCAAATTTTCATTTGAAATGTCTGTAAATATGGCGCCGCTCTTAAATATATAAGTGTCTCGTTTCTGGATTTTTTCTGTCCAGACACCTCGTGCGGTAAATTCGATCAGCTTTGAGTAGTAAAGCAGTCTCATCGGAAGTTCTTTTCCAACCGAAAGGGGAATCGAAGAAAGGAACATCAGTCCGCCTTTTCCAATTGTTTTGAGATAAAGAGGGACTTCTTTTTCGTAACTTCCGTTTATTGAAATTGGGTAGTAAGCCAACATGTCAATGTTGAGTCTTGGAAAATTGCGGTTGAATTCGGGTTTTTTTATCAAGGTGGACATCTTTTCAGATTAGGAGAAGCGATTAAACTCTTTAATAAGTTCCTTTTCAAGACAGCCCAAATAATCATATAGACGGGGTTCATGATCGGGGCTAATTTCCTGGTCAAATTGCACACCGATCAAATTTTTCTCGCCCCATTCCGTAAAATTCTTTACCACCCCGCTCAAGAGCACTCTTGAAGTACGTGAGCCCGTATGAATATCGGCTTCGAGAAATATGGGGGTTCCTTTTTGAATCACGACTTGAGTCGATATGCCGACACCACACCTGGAAAACATTTCAATTGAGCCAGGAAATTCCAGTTGACTATAGCCAGTCTTGACGACGGCTGAGCCCGTAATAGGAAAACGCGGATATTTTCTTGGTGTATGCATCGCCGATTGGCCTGAAGAGTGAGTAAGAGGATCCCCTCATTAAAGGTACATGATTTAGGACATTTGTCAAGAAACGCCCTAAATCCGGCAAAGCGGGAATAACACAAATGAATGATTCGGGACCATGAGCGGAAAGTGGCTTCATTTGTCGGAAGTTTAGTTGGGTGTGCCATTCACTTCAATAGATGCAGGTCCTTCGCCCAAACCATTGACAGCTTTTACTATAAAATAAAATGTATTTCCTGTGGCAAGAGTCAGCTGCAAGTTGGGAATCGTCGTATTCGTCACGGAGGTATAATGTCCGGAAGTTGTTCCCATGTAAACGTTATAGGAGTCTGCTCCAGGAACATCATCCCAGGAAAGAGAGATTGTTCCGGTTCCCGCACTGGCAAGCAAATTAACCGGAGCTGACGGCAAACCGATTCCCGGGAGAGTGACCTGGACATTTGGGCCACCCGTACATGATATTGAAATAAGTCCTGCGTCCCCTACGGTCAGAAAGTCGCTTCCTGACCAGATGACACCTAGCAATCTCTGGAAAGTGCCGGCCGGCTGCAACGTCCAAGTGACTCCATCCGGTGACGTCCGAATCGTTCCGGAATCTCCGACGATGACAAAGAGGCTGCCCGACCAGACGATACTGTTGAAGGTGCTGCTGTTACCGGGAAAGGAGTAAGTCCAGATGATTCCGTCAGACGAAGTCAGAACGATTCCAAGGCTTCCAACCGCCACGTATAGGCTGTTAGATGTCGCAATACCATGCAGCGTATTATTGACATTTGAAGTCTGTTCGGACCAATGTACGCCATCGGTTGACGTGACAATTTTCCCGGAACCTCCCACGGCGATAAACTGGCTTCCTGACCAGGCGACGCTGTACAAGGGATCGGTAAAATTTGAATTCACAGATTGAAGAGTCCAGAGTGTTCCATCCGTTGAAGTCAGAATGGTGCCGCGATCGCCTACTGAAACCATAAGCGTATTGCTGGCTGACCACGTCACGCTGTAAAGTGTAACCGCCGTGGGTGAATTTTGAACGGTGGTCCAGGAGGTCCCATTTTGCGAAGTCAATATCGTTCCGTTCTCGCCTACGGCCACGATATTGGGCCCGGCTTGAACAATACCATTCAGAGAGTTGGCGGTCTGGGTATTGCCTACGCTCCAATCAATTCCGTTCGGAGAAGTGAGAAGTGTCCCTAGATCTCCGACCACCAGGTATTGCGTTCCGGTCCAGATCGAACCGGAGAGTAACCGCGTGGTCCCTGACGTCTGAAGGACCCAGGCGATCCCGTCTCCGGAAGTCAGAATGGTCCGCGATTCACCGACTACAAGATAGTTTGAACCAGTCCAGATAATTCCAAAAAGGTGATTCGTTGTTCCCGATGACTGAGTTGACCATGTCACTCCATCCGGCGAAGTCAGAATGGTTCCGTTATTTCCAACGGCCACAATTTTTGATCCGCTCCAGGCCAGGTTTGAGAGGGAATATCCCGAATGTTGATTCGTCCAGGAAATTCCATTCGGGGAAGTGAATATGGATCCCGCTTCGCCTACCGCAACAAACAGCGGCTGAGTGATTCCTCCTATCCATTTTACGTCATTAAATGCCGGTGGGGTATAACTGGCAGATGCTATTAAAGAATGATCCGTCCAGATTATTCCGTCAAGAGAAGTCAAAATGGTTCCCACATTTCCAACCGCGACATATTCCGTTCCGGACCAATCCACACTGTAAAGGGGCTGATTGGTCGAAGTCGTTAAACCGGACCAATGGATCCCGTCTCTTGAATCCAAAATTATTCCATTTCCACCCACAGCCAAAAACTGACCTCCTATCCAGTTCACCCGGTAGAGCAAATTGGTCGTGCCGGATGTTCGAGTGGTCCAGGTCATCCCGTCAGCCGAAGTGAGAATAAGACCAGGGCCGCCGACTGCCACAAAAAGTGAAAGAGACGGCGACCAAGTAATTCCGACCAGCGTATTGGTTGTTCCGGAAGCGCTCTTATTCCAACTGACTCCATCAGGAGAAACCAGTATCGTCCCATTTTCCCCTACAGCCGCATAAAGGGCAAGAGACTGAGACCAGGCCACACGATAAATCGGTTTGGCTGAGACAGATATCCAATCGGCGCAAGAGGGGTTATTGGATGAAGAACTGGAAGAGGATAAGACAGAGGAACTGTTAGATTGAGGCGCAGAACCACAATTTACAATGATACTTACAAATACTATTGAAAGTATTACTTTAATAAAAGTTGGATGCATCACGAGGACTCATTTATTTTAGTTCCATTATACCGTTTTTCCTTTCAAATGATAAGGGAAAACCATCTCGTATGAGCAGATCCAAGACGGGAAAAGTATTGAATTTGAATCACGTCAATATCATTCTTCCGGCTATAAAATAGAGCAAGATCGCAAAATAACGTTTTAAGCGATCCACAGGGAGCTGGTGAGAACACTTCACCCCAATGGGAGCGGTCATCATACTTGTCAAAACAATCCCTATCAACGCAGGAACATATAGATATCCGCAGCTATAGGGGGGAAGATCTTTTACCCAAAAACCGTTAAGAATATAACCCAATGTCCCTGAAACGGCGATCGGAAAACCGATCGCTGCCGAAGTCCCGATTGCTTCATGAATCTTGACGTTAGATCTCAGCATCAATGGGACTGACAAAGTTCCGCCTCCAATTCCGACCAAACTTGAAATTCCTCCGATCACGACTCCGGCTAAAAACATACCTGCCTTTCCAGGCAATTTCCAAAAGGTTCTTGTGGAAGAGTGGAATAATATTTGTGTAGCCGTATAAACCAAAAATAAAAAAAAGAATAACTTTAGGAGAGAGGTGTTTAAGTAGCCAGCAATGATCGTTCCCGTTCCAGTTCCGAACAGTACGCCGGGAACGATTGAGCGAAAAACGCTCCAGTTAACCGAGCCTCGGAGATGATGCGCCCTGAAACTGGATACCGATGTAAATAAAATGGAGCCCATTGACGTTCCCAATGCGAGATGAAGAATATGGGATTCTGGAATGTGATTGATCGAAAAGATAAACAGGAGAGAAGGGACAACAATAATTCCGCCGCCTATGCCAAACAGACCGGCCAAGAAACCCGATAAAGCTCCGGGAATAAGATAGACCAGGATAGACCCAAGCATTTATATCATTTGACTTTCTCCAGGTTAGCCGATTGGCCTGTAGGTAAGAAACCTCAGCCCCAGGTTAAACAAGGCAATAATTCCCGCTGTCAGACCCGCGTTAATATCGACAACGCCAGAAACATATCCACCTATCGCGATGAGAATTGAAATAATATTAAACCAAATGGTTTTGCTCTTAAACCATTTCTTAGTCATAATTTCTTCCCCCATAAATCGAATTCCAAAGATGTTCAAGTGAAGGAAGAATAAAATATTTCCACGGATTAATCAACTAGGAATATCTCTCACTGGGAGAACTGTGCCAGAACACTTGCTTTTTTAGCTTTTATCTTTTAACATGAAGCGATTCCTATGGAATCGTATTTTGTCACGTCCATCCCGGAGCACATTACGATGAGTCTTGAACGAAAACTGGATAAGAAAGAAAAACTTTCTCTCCGGAATCAACTCTTAAAACTTTTGAAGGAATCCTTTATCTATAATGACCACCCTGTTTTTACCCTCTCTTCCGGCAGAAAAAGTCGTTTCTATATTGACAGCAAGAAGGTGACGCTCGATCCAAGCGGCGGATTTTTGGTAGGTCAGTTGATTTTGGATGCCATTCATGACATTGAAGTCGATGCGATTGGTGGAATGACTCTGGGAGCAGATCCACTTGCAATCTCGGCATCCGTATTAAGTTATGGCGAAGGATCGCCTCTACCCGCATTTATTGTCAGAAAAGATCCGAAAGGATACGGGGAATCTCCTTTTATTGAAGGAAATCTTAAGAAAGGGTCACAAGTTGTCATTGTGGATGATGTTTTAACGGGCGGAACTTCCGTTGAAAAGACAATTCAGATTTTGAAGGAATTGGATTGCAAAGTCATACGCGTCATCGCTCTGGTCGATCGCAAAGAAGGTGGTAAAGAAAAGCTCGAAAAACTGGGTTATGAAGTCATTTCTCTATTTACAGTAGAGGATCTTCTCAAAGCCTAGCCCCTATTCCACGTTTATCTCTCAATCCAATTGAAAATTCTCGCGAGAGTGGCGGAACTGGTATACGCACCAGATTTAGGATCTGGCGGGAAACCATGGGGGTTCAACTCCCCCCTCTCGCATTCCTCGGAAGACCGGTCTCCCCGTATTCCCTTTGTTTTAATGAATTACTTTAAGTAAATTCTAATAATCTTCTATTGCTTTGATTACGGAAATAATCCTCGTGCGAGGTAGGCATCGGCAATCCGCTTGATTCCAAGCATCAGAGCGGCGGTGCGCAGATCGACCTTTTCTTTAAGAGAAGTTTGAAGAACCTGGGCAAACGCCGATGTCATAACTTCCTTGAGCTTCTCCATCACCTCCTTTTCCTTCCAGAAAAAATTCTGCATCCCCTGAACCCATTCAAAATAAGAGACTGTCACTCCGCCGGCATTGGCCAGAATATCGGGAATCACCCAGATATCCCGTTCTTTCAAAATTCGATCCGCTTCGGGTGTTGTTGGCCCATTGGCACCCTCCAACACGATAGCGGTTTGAAGTTTGGAGGCATTTTCCTTTGTTATCTGGTTGGAAATAGCCGCAGGTATGAGAACATCGCATTTGAGCTTGAGCAGTTCCTCATTGCTGATTTTTTCAGCTTCGGGATATCCTTCAACGACTCTCTCCCGTTTAACATATTCAATTAATCGCGGTATCGAAATGCCATTTGGATGAAAAAGACCCGTAAAGGCATCCGAAACGCCGATTATTTGACATCCTTCTTTGAAAAGGATCTCCGCCACATTGGAACCCACATTTCCAAATCCCTGCACCACAATTTTTTTACCGGATAAGGCGCTCTTCTTATGTTTCAGTGCCTCCGCTAAAATATAGACCAGACCCTGCCCGGTGGCTGCGTTGCGCCCCATGGATCCACCAATAATCAAAGGTTTCCCCGTTACAATCCCTGGGACGGTATACCCTTTTAATTCACTGTACGTATCCATCATCCATGCCATAATCTGTTCATTTGTCCCAATGTCAGGTGCGGGAATATCAATATCTGCGCCGATCATGATCAGGATTTCCGACGTGAACCGGCGTGTCAGTCTCTGAAGTTCCTTTCGGGAAAGTTGATTCGGATCGCAACTGACTCCCCCTTTGGCCCCGCCAAAAGGAAGTCCGACCAGTGCGCATTTCCAGGTCATCCACATTGCGAGGGCGCTCACTTCCCCCATGGTGACGTCGGGGTGGTACCGTATTCCCCCCTTTGAAGGCCCGAGGGTACAATCATGATGAACGCGGTACCCCGGGAATACTTCTACATGCCCGTCATCCATGGCGACAGGAACACTGACCAGCAATGCTCTTTTAGGAACAATCAGCCGCCTGCGAATATTGGGATCGAGATGAAGGAGTTCGGCTGCTATTTCAAACTGGGAGACCGCCATCTGATAGATGGGTGAATGGTATTCTGGAAGAGTACGTCGTTCTTTCAGCATTAATTTATGAAATCCGTTAAATGTTCTGAGTGTTCAGAGAGGGTGATAGGCAAGGTCGCAGTCTCGAGGACGGTTGAGGCGCACTTAGTCAGTACGTTGAAGACGTCCGAAAGACGAGAACGACGCATATAGCCTTTATCAACACTCAATGCTAGGGAACGAGGAGTCCGCCATTGATATCTATCGCCTGTCCCGTCACCGCCTGCGCCTGATCCGAAGCCAGATAGACGGCGAGTGATCCCACTTCGAGGGGATCGATCAGTCGCTTAATCGGTACGGAGTTTATGACATTTTGCGTATATTCTCGCTGGGGAAGACCCAATTGATCGGCCATTTCAAAAGTTCTTTTCTTGGCAAAGTCAGTATCGATAAGGCCTGCACAGATCGCATTGACCGTAATCCCGTTTTCTGCAACCTCAAGAGCCAGGGAGCGCGTAAATCCGAGGATTGCATGTTCGGCAGTGCAATAAGCGGTATAACAAGGATGGGCCGTTTTGGAAAGGTGTGATGCGATGTTGATAATCCTCCCTGTTTTATTTTTCTGGATCTGGGCGAGCGCCGCTTTGGTCATAAAATAGAGTCCATGGAGATTGGTTTCAAGCATTGCAAACCATTGGCCATCGTCCAGCCAGGTCATTGGATTCATGCCGCCAGTTCCGGCATTATTGACGAGAATATCCACTTTGCCCCATTTCTCAAGCGTTCTGTCTATGACCATCTGAACCTGATCTTTAAGCGAAATGTCGGCGCGAATAATCAGAGACTCGTATCCGGATTGCTTTTCGAAATCTTTTCTTGTCTTTTCCAGATTTCGCTCATTTCTCGAACAAATGACCACCTTGGCACCGCTTTCACACATTCTCCGGGCAATATATTTCCCGATGCCTCGTCCGCCTCCGGTGACAATCGCGACTTTATCTTTTAATACCATTTCAATTTATCTTTCTGTATTAATTTTTTCAAAAAGGCTGTTCAAAAAGACTGAGTAGCAAGGCCGCAGTTTCGAGAGCGACTGAGGCGTACTTGCTTAGTACGTTGAAGTTGATTTCGGAACGAGAACGCAGCTAATTAGGCATTTTCAACAGCCTTCATTTCAATGCATGACGGAGCCGCCGCAGATATTAATGGCCTGCCCCGTAATCGCCCGCGCCTCTTCGCCCGAAAGGAAGATCGCCAATTCCGCAACCTCTTCCAAAGCGACAAATCTCTTGATCGGTATTGCATTAATGGCCATTTTTCTGAATTCGTCGGTAGAGACATTCAAGGCCTTCGCGGTTTCCTGGATTCCTTGAGACGCCATTTGTGTTTCTACCCAACCGGGACAAATCGTGTTGACCGTTATTCCTCGTGGAGCAACCTCCAGGGCCAATGCGCTCGAAAAACCAACGACACCATGTTTAGAGGCAGAATAGGCCGTATACCCCGCAACGCCAAACTTCCCAAGCACGGAAGAGATATTGATGATTCTTCCGTGACTTTGATCTTTCATTGACCTTAAGACGGCCTTGCTGAAAAAATAAATCCCGTTGAGATTCGTATCTAGAATATCCAGCCACTCCTCGTCCGTGCTTTCCAATAAGGGCAATCTTCCGGACCGTCCCGCATTATTCACGAGAATATGAACCTCGCCCCATTTCTGGATGACTTCGGCAACGGAACTCTCAACTTCCTCCTTCTTATTGACATTGACCGACAGCGCAAAGACCTTTTCTTCGCCATACTGATTATTTAATGACTTTGCGGTCGAATTTAAATTCTCAAGATTTCTTGAACAGATCATGACACGCGCCCCTTCCTTGACAAAGGATTCCGTTATGGATTTTCCGATGCCAGTTCCGCCGCCCGTCACAATCGCAATCTTATCTTTTAATCTCATCGTTAGATTTTACTTCATGTTTTGAATGATGTTTGGGAAATTTGATCTTACAGAATGGCACTACAGTTCATGCAAAGATAACCTGCCTCTTCATCAAACCGGCACGATTCCGAAAGATAACGAATATCGTAGACAAACTGGCATTTGGGACAGGTCACCAGATTTTCCATTCCCTTTTTTCCGGAGGCGATTCCTTGATTCATATTCTCTTCAGCAGGACACATTGCATTTTTCCTTGATCAAATTCAGGAAGAAATGGAAGGAGAGACGGCTGTTTCTTCCGCCATCTGATTAATTCCAACAAGTTCTTCCATGAGTTCCTGAACGGAAACAATCTTTTTAATTTTCCAGGCGTTCGTTCCTGCAAAAAACAGACCCTCTTCCAGATTTCCTCTCTGCGCTTTGTCAAGCATGGATGCAATACAGTAAGTCTCTCTCTTGTCGCGGCAGGCGCAATGTTTTAAACACTTGGCAAAACACTTATCATCGACCTCAAGCCCTTTTTCAAAACGTTCAGTAAATTCGCTTCGAATTGCCCGTCCCGGCATGCCGACGGGACTTTTAACAATAACAATGTCTTCTTCCTTGGCTTTTATGAACATTTCTTTAAAACTATCCGCCGCATCGCATTCAAATGTGCCTACAAATCTCGAACCTAATTGCACGCCATGGGCGCCCAATCCCATGATGCGCAGGATATCTTTGTGATAAAAGATACCTCCGGCTGCAATAACGGGAATGTTAAGCTGGGCCTCTTTATGCAAAAATTCCAACACCTCGGGAACGACTTTATCCAGAGCAAAGACCGGATCGGTAATTTCATCTGGCCTGGCACCGAGATGCCCTCCGGCAAAATTGGGAGTCTCGACCACATAGGCATCAGGCATCCTTTGGTGCAGTCTTTCCCATTTTTTAATGATAATGGATGCGGCTTTAACTGAAGAAATTATCGGAACAATGGCCACATCCGGGTATTCCTTGACATATTCCGGAAGATTGACGGGCAGACCTGCGCCGGAAAAAATAATTTGCGCACCATATTCCGCGGAAGTTCTGACCATCTCTTCGTAGTCGGTAATAGCAACCATGCAATTAACGCCAAAAATTCCTTTCGGGCTTTTTTCCCGGGTCATTCGGAGTTCATCCCGAAGCGCCAGAATATTGGCACGAAAATAATCTTTGGATGTAGCGCCGTCCTTTTTGTAATAGGGTGAATCCAGGCCGAGTGCCACAGTTGAGACCACACCAATCCCGCCGGCATTTCCCACCGCTGAGGCCAATCTCGAAGCAGATATCCGGATTCCCATTCCTCCCTGAATGACAGGATATCGCGAGGTGTGTTTCCCAATCGTCAGTGATGGAAGAGTGATATTTTGTTTTGAATTCATAAAGAATCCTTTTCGTTTATTCTGAGAAGACGCGGGATCGACTACAATCACAAAACGCAGATGGGAACGCTTTTATTATAGCACACTCTTTCTGGAATCTAACAGGTTTTCCGCGACGGTAACCACCTCGCCGACGTCCTTACCATAGGCTTGAGCCCTGATCTCTTCCTGAAATTTCTTTGTCGTAACCGCTCCGCCAATCATAATTTGATAGGGTAACTGGCGGGTGTCCACTTCATCGACAACAACCTTCATCTGCATCATCGTCGTCGTCATGAGAGCGGAAAGAGCGATGATATCGGCCTTATTTTCCTCGGCGGCCTTTAAGATCGTTTCCATCGGAACATTTCTGCCCAGATCAATGACGTTGAATCCGAAATTTCTTAACATAAGACAGCAGATATTCTTGCCAATATCGTGAATATCTCCTTTGACCGTGGCAAATACAATTGTTCCCTTTTTTTCCATATTTCCCGATTTTTCGAGATAAGGAAGAAGAAAATCGACGCCTCGCTTCATGGTATCTGCCGAAGCGACCAAATGGGGAATGAATTTCTTCCGTTCGCCGAACAGATCTCCCAATTTTCGAATGGCGGGAGTCATGACATTCAGGAACATGTCAAAGGCTTCCAGTTTTTCGTCTATACCCTGCTTGACCAGCTGGGTAATACTTTCCCGCTCTCCTTCCAGCACGGCCTTGTAAATCTTTTCCCGTGTTGTTTGGGGAGGTGCCTCTTTGGGCGCATCTTTATTCCCCTCCAGGTCAGCCTGGACCTGAATAAAGGCTCTGCACTCAGGATCTCTTCTGGCAAAAAGAGAGGCTGCAGAGACGATTTGGTGCATTTCCAAATCGTAGGGATCCAGAATGGCGGCATCTAAACCCGCCGCGATACATTGTGCCAGGAAAGTATTGTGAACCATATGGCGATTGGGAAGGCCGAACGAAACATTGCTTAAGCCCAGCGAGGTGGGAGATCCCAATTCAGTGGTGATCAACCGGATGGTTTCAAGCGTCTGCGTGGCTGATTCCTGAACAGCGGAAACTGTCAGCGCAAGGCAATCGAAGATAATATCTTCCTTGCGAATGCCATAATCCGCGGCCCGCCTCAAAATAGTTTCTGCGTTTTTTACCCGCTGTGAAGCTTTTTCAGGGATCTCATCCCCCGCAACCAGGGCGATGACAGAAGAGCCATACTTTTTGACCAGGGGAAAAATCTCCTGAATCCGCTCTTCTTCGGCATTGACACTGTTGACCAGAACTTTGCCCGGGTAATAGATCATGCCATATTCCAGTGCATTGACGAATGAACTGTCAATGACCAGTGGAACGTTGACCACATTCTGGATTGCCGTGACTGCTTTTCCCATCATTTCTGCTTCATTAATCATCGGAACACCGACATTCACGTCAAGGGCCGTCGCGCCTGCCTCAAACTGTTTTCTCGCCGCCGCCACGATCAGATCGGTTCTCCCCTCTTTAATCGCCTGGCTGAAAAGTTTTTTCCCTGTCGGATTGATTTTTTCACCGATTTTGAGAAAGGGATGTCCAGGTCCGACATAGACTGTTTTCATTCGGCTTGAAATTTTCATTCCCTTTCTGACATTTCTCGGCGCAGGCCGTCGGCCGGAAAGAATTCCCTTAATCTTTCGGATATAGTCAGGCGTTGTCCCGCAGCATCCTCCCAATATATTTACGCCCGATTCGATAAAACGATCGGCGTAGGAAGCCATTTCATCGGAAGTGGCCGGAAAAACAGTGGTCCCCTTGATTTGAATAGGCAATCCCGCATTTGGTTCCGCCGAAATAAAGACATGGGTTGTTTCTGACATCTTTTTGATGACCGGAAGCATATGTTCCGGTCCGGTAGAACAATTTACGCCTAAAATTTCAACGCCCAGCCCCTCCAGCACTGTTGCCGCCGTTTCAGCATCAGACCCTGTGTCGGTAATCCCATCCTGGGTAAAGGTCATATGGGCCATGATAGGAATATTCTTCCCCTGAACCGCTTCTTTTGCCGCAATAATGGCCGCTTTCATTTCCTGCAGGTCAAACATCGTTTCAATGGCAATCAGGTCGCAGCCGGCCCGAACCAGTTCAAAGGCCTGTTCATAAAAAAGGTGAACGGCCTTGTCAAAAGCAAGTTCTCCAAACGGTGCGATGGTTGTTCCCGACGGACCGATATCACCCGCCACATAGACTTTTTTTCCGCCGGCCGCCTTTCTGGCAATTTTGACAGCCGATTCGTTAATCTCCCTTATTTTGTCCTGTGCGTTATATTCCCCTAATCGAATGCGGCTTGCACCAAAGGTATTGGTCAGGACGATATCGCTTCCAGCCAAAATATACTCCCGATGAACATCCACAATGGCTTCGGGATTCTCCAGATTCCAGAGATCGGGAGCGTACCCGTTTGGCAGACCCCGCCCCTGCAGAAGGGCACCCATCGACCCATCCAAAATCAAAATTTCAGTTTTTAGACGATCGAGTATTTCAGACATTTGTCCCCGGAACTGATTTCTTTTCCGCTTTTCTTTCCCAGCCGATCAAGGCCGAAACCGAAAAACGGGGATCCATGATAAATGCTTCATTGTGCGTCACGCCGATCTTATGGGCTTCGGTAACTTTCAAGACCTCGGCCTGTACAGGCAGTTTCCAGTCTCCATACCCCACGCCAAATCGAAATGTTTTTTGATAACCATTTTTGTTGATTTCCGTTTCAATCAGCTTCTCTACTGGATCTGCAAAATAATCGGCCATCCAGGCGCCTATTCGATCGAGATAAAAGGCTTCGGCAGGTTCGTCTTCCTTGATTTCATCGATTTTCTTTTCAAATTCCGGACCCATCGTGCAGACCAAAAGCGTTGCATAATCGCATTTCTTCAGGAGCTTGACCATATTGCTTCCCTGAAAAAGCGTCGTACTGAGATCGCAGGTCACGTGGTCTTTAAAGACCTTTTCAATTTTAACTGTGCGGTAGACCCCTTTTCCGCTGATGAGGGTATACCCGATATCGATGGCCTTTTTAATATATTTGGCAATATTTTCTTCGGGAATTTCCTTTAAAGACTTATATTTGGGAAGCCGCAATTCCCTGATTATTTCAGCTTCATCAATCGTAAAAGGAATATTAAGTAAGGTAATCGGTTTTAAGCTCTTGATCATGATCTCATTTAAAGAGAGGATATCCAAAAATCGGCCTATAATAGCATATCTACCTCAAAAAATAATGATTTATTTTAGTGATGCGCGGCGTCATAGGGGCATGGAATTAAAGCCCGCGGATATCTGTGTAAGACCTGGCACAACGGAATCCGATACTGACCGATACCGTATTGGGCGAGAGGGCAATCCGGTTAAATGCCTGGAAACTGGGACCACACTTGTAGTAACTGCAGTCATAGAACGACCCTCCCCTGAGCACTTTGTGTGATTCCCCATAGTTCGGGTTATCGGTATGGGGGTTATTGGGGTAAGGCTTAAACCAGTCAGAGGTCCATTGAAAGACATTTCCCGCCATGTCATAAACGCCGTAGGGGCTCTTTCCCGCCTCAAAATTCCCCACAGGAGTGGTATCACCGATTCCCAACATATACACATTGGCGTTTTCCTTGACAAACTCATTGCCCCAGGGGAAGATTCTTCCGTCACTTCCCCGGGCGGCTTTTTCCCATTCCTTTTCTGTCGGAAGCCTCTTCCCTTTCCAGTGGCAGTAATCTTCCGCGTCAAACCAGCTCACAAAAGTAACAGGGTGATCTTTTTTTACAAGGAGCACCCTTTTGTCAATCCAATGTTTCGGAGGTTTTCGCGCGGTCTGTTTCACAAAGAGGTTATACTCTCCGTTGGTGACGTCATTTCGGTCTATCCAATATTCTTCAAGATAATCTTTATGTTTTGGACCGACCGCTTTTTTGACATAATTCTCTCCCATAATAAATTCCCCTGCCGGAATCAAAACCATTGCCGACTGAGAAGCATCCTTTCGATGATGTCCTGACAATGAACGGGAAATTTTTATCGCTTTGAGGACAATTTCTTCGGGAATCTCCCCTTCATTGTGGCAGAGCAGGCACTCTCCGGATTGTTTGTGTATATTGCCAAGCGTTGCGGGATGGGCGTTTTCGTGACACCCATAGCATTCTGCCTTCGTGTCCTTCGCGTAATAGGTATTCCTGTCCGCGGAATTGACCTGATATGCGAATCCAAATAGGAGACTTGTAAGGATCAAAATCTGAATGATAACACCCGTCCTGGTCAATGGCTGAAACATAAGCGCTATTTTAACATAAACATCAAATTCAAGTCATTTTCTCTATAAGAACTGACGTCTCGGAGATTTGATTAATGGATAAACAGCGGAACGACCCTGGCTCGCTATACCTGATCGAGAGCTTAAGCATAGAAAATATAAGTGAGATTATTTCAGAACGAGATGATTTGTCGAGTTTTAGATAACGCTTCGACGGCCTGAAATAAAATATAGTTCATCGGGGTGGCGATTTGGGCGGAGGCTCCCTTTTGACAGAGCATGCCATTCAAATATCGATTTTCGGTCGGTTTTCCACTCTTCCAATCTTCATACATCGAAGTAAAATACTCTTTTAACTCAAAACTATTTTGAATCGTCTCTTCGGCGATCGTTTCTCTCAAGGCAACGCCATTTTCCCGGGCCACCGCAATAATTTCTTGAATGACCTGTCGAATAACGGAAAGCGCGCCGGAAGATTCAAGAATCTCTGACACGGGCGCGTTTAATATGACAGAAAGCGGATTAAATGTCGCATTCCAGCAGAGCTTCTCCCATTTCTTTTTCATAATTTCGCTGGTCATAAACGCCGAAATTTTGGCATCGGTCAGAATCTGATGAATATTGATTAATCGTTCGCTCTTTTCACCGTTGAGTTCACCGATCGTAATGATTCCCCGTTTATAATGACCGATTCTTCCTTTTTCAATGAGTTTGGCTGTTATAAAAGCGACGCCTCCTATGACCCTTTCCCTTCCGAAAAGAGAGACCGCCCTTTCTTCGGTATCAATGCCATTTTGCAGGGTCATCATAAGCGTATGGGAAGCCATCGCAGGTCGAATCTGGGCAAACAGTTCTTCAAGGTCGTAGCACTTTACGGTCAGTATAATCAGGTCATAGGTACCCTTTAACTGTTCGGCGATGACCCAATTGGGATGAACCAATATATTTCCTGTGACGCTTTCGATGGATAAGCCCTTTTCTCGAATGATGTCGCCGGTCGTTTTTCGAACCAAAAAAGTGATGTCAGCGCCGCTCTGACAAAGGAGCGCACCGAAATAGCCTCCAACCGCTCCGGCTCCCGCGACCAGGATTTTCATATTTAGGCCCCTTTCTCTAACGCGGAGCACCTGACTTTCATGAAATTGAAATATTCGGCAATTCCGTAATTGGAAAATATGAGTATGGATGAGATCAGCATGGTCCGGTACAGTTCGAGACGGCCTATTTTTATTTTTGAGTTTCCTGAAGGTATGGAAGACAATTTTCTGCATTTCGATAGAGTTTTCAAAGCAAAAAGGAGCGGCCAGAGAGATGCCAGTCGAATTCTCCAGGAGCTTCTGGGCAGTCTGGTCACGAATTTCAATCCGTCATTAAAATAAGAAAGCGTCTTTCGAAAAATAAATAAATCGGACGCAAAACGTGCGCCTGAAGGGAGATAAATTCTATTCATGGTCCGGTCCTCATTCTGGTCTCTGATGATATTGGTCAATTGTAATCCTTTGCCCAATTGCTCTCCCAAAAAGATCATTTCGTCGTGATCTTGCAAAATATATCGGTATCGATAAGAGAGCTCGGTCAGAAATTTACCCGCCGATCCTGCCACATGATAACAATATCGATCCAATTCTTCTTCGTTTTCCAGAGCGCCTCCTTTCAAATCCCGTTTCATCCCGTTCATGACCTGTTCAAATAATTCCAGAATCAGATTCTGGTCCTCTAATGTAAAGTTGTGAAAGAGAAGGATCGCAGGGGGCAATGCCGAAATGAGGGCGTAGAAATAATCCGGAACAGGCAGAACCTCTACCTTTTTCATAAATTCAGCGATCGAAACGCTGCCATGCACGAGGCCTTCAAATTCCTTGAGAAGCTTTTCGCGATCCCATTTTTCCGTTTGCTTCTGATCGACGATGGTGTCCGCTATTTTGCAAAACAAATAAGCAATGGAAATCTGCTTTTTTACAGGATTGGGAAACAGGATGAGACTGAGATAGAATGAGCGGGCGAAAAACTTCAACGTCTGGGCAATCTTGGAGAAGGGTTCGGAATAATTCATTTTATTTTTAAGGGCTGGAAGGAAAGCGATCCGTAAAGCGATTCGGAGCGGGCCCATAAATTGAGAGATTCGATAAAAGCAGTTTCACCATATTTTGGTCTGTTTTGGGAAAGAAACCTGATAAAGTCGGGTTTCATCAGAAATCGCTTTGTCAGGGCTAAATTGCTCGAGGATTGAAGCGCTCTTTCTCCTCGAAAAACAGCACGAATCTGGTATTCTCCTTCTGAAACAAGATTCCCCTTGAGCAGATCAGAGCCGGGTATGTCCGAAAATGCAATTTTTCTCATCCCCACACTTGACCCGCCTCGTTGTTTGGCCATATTCATCAATTTCCAAATCCAGTCTTGTCCATCATACGCCAGATCATTTCGGTCATCCTCAAAATAGAAGAAAAGCTCCCGATGGGTCACATGCCCCAGCCTCTCCATGAGAGCTGACATCTCAAATTGGTCCGTCTGGAGGTGCTGTTTTTGAAGTCTCTCAGGCAAAAGTCTGTTAATCAGTCCCTTTTTTTCAAAGCGTTTTTCCGGAATGGCTTCTAAAAAAGAAACTTCCTCCTGAGCCGGCCTTCTGGAGACCAGGTAAAATTCCCTAATCTCGGTATTGAGGATAATCTGAACGAGCCGTTTGAATCTTTCCGAATCTCTGGGGATGGATTCATCGGAGGGATCAATCAGGAAAAAAGCGGTTTCCATCGTTTATTCCGGCGGATTATTTAATAAATAAATGAATATTTCTCTTTTCCCAATCAATAGCTTGATGATATTCCTTAAAACCCTTTTCGAGCTCACAGAAGGCACCCGAATGATGAAGCTTTCGACCTGAGGGGGCCGGTGTCGTATTTTCAATTTTTGCATGAAGCATTTCATGATAAACGATATACCGGATAAAAAAGCCCGGGACTTTTACCTGATCGAGCGCTGGATTAATCTTAATCAGATTTGAAAAACTCTCAAAATTTCCGAAGCTGATGCTTCTTTTTCTTCTCTTTTTGTATGATTTTCCCCAGGTAATTTGGCACCTGACTTCACTATTAAAATACTCCCTGTTGATTTCATTAAACAACAGGTTCAAATCATAATGTTCCCCCGCCCCGTTCAATTTCGGTCGACGGTAAGTCTCATTCAGATCAGGAGCAGCCCGATATCCTGAAATAAACGTTCGAATAGCCCTCCGGGATTCAGTCGTTGGAGAAACCATGAAAGTGCCGATGGCATCCCATATGTCCTGAGGCGCATTCAGAAAGATTTCCTGAACTCTTAAATGAACCGAATGCTGGCCATTTTTTCGCACGCTGATCAGGTGCGACCTGTTCCGGGTCAAAATGATTTTGACTTTCTTTTCGACTTTAAGTGAAAAATCCCTCTCTATCGCCGAAAGCTTGAGGTCTGCCGAATGAAATAAATCGAGTTGTTCCAAAATCATATTGCGCTATTGTCTCAAATAGATCGGGTTCGAGTAAATCCATACTACGCTTTTCTCGTTCCCCCAGAAGGTCGGCATGAGGGTTTCCACTTCGATTCGATAAGCACCCGTGCTAGCGGATTGAAAGTGAAACGCTTTGTCCTCGGTTACGAAAATAGGTTTTCCATCGTGGATGACGCGAATCCTTGTTTTTCTGCTTGCGGCGCTTTCAGGAAGCTCAACTGAAAAAAAGGTCTTCACTCCTGCTGGAAGTTGATCTCCCATCCAGACCACCTGATCTTCCTGCCTGGCAGAAAATAGAAAGCCCGTGGCATTCCCGAGAATATCCATTGAAAAGAATAAATGTCCATGTCGAATTGCGGCATAAAGATCTCGCTTGTCTTGTTTCAGATTCCCGGTCCATGGAGAATGGAGGAGGATATGATCGTGAGCGAGCGGAAGGATTTTATCGACTGCTGGAAAGGGAATTTTAAATCCTTTTAAAATTTTCACTGATTGATGAAAATCGGGTGCAAATATCCCAACAAAATTCTTTTTCGAAATTCTTGAATCCCAACCTTTTAATGTCTCGACCGGATCGTGATAAAGTTGCAAGAGTCCGGCACCGGGATTGATTGGATAATAGATAAGTCCTGTCAATCGTGCCATAGGTTCAACGGTATACCATTGATCCGCAAAATCTAGCACTTCCTGACCCGAACAACCTTCCTCCCGATCAGACTTCCATTGCCATTGCGGATGGTTCGGGTGTGCCAGAAAGAAAATACCTCCCTGGGCGGCTCCGTTTTCAAAGACTTTCTCAATCTCCTGTCCGGAAACGTTAATATGACGCTGAATGTCAAGTGCCAGAAGATAACCTTCTTTTACATTGAGCTCTTCGCCCGTTAGAAACAATGTGTTTTGATACCAGCCTTCCTTTTGGTCATCAAGCGGCTGCAGCGTATCATGATCGGTGGATATCATGAAATCGACATTTTGGCGATTGGCTACTTTTGCTATTTCTTCAAATGTGCCCGTCGCATCACCGGAATAGGATGTGTGAAAGTGAATGACCCCCTGATAATCATAATACCCTTTCTGGACTTTTTGAGGTTTGGAAAGGGAAAGATCCGGCACAAGAAAATGTACTCTTGTTACAAAGAGGACGGAGAGAACGATAAGACCGGCCACTATTTTTCGTTTAAGGTTCATGGTATCCGTTCCAGAGATATGGGCGAAACAAATCCTTTGAAATGTTCACCTCTAAAAAAATGATACGTCCTGATCAGGATGGAGGAATTCCCCCGCTTAACAAAGACGGGAATCTCCATAACGGGAGCTATTCTTTCAAATAGCGACAGTGTCTCCAGGGGAAACTGATCACGATCAAAAGTCACGAGGAGAAACTCATTAATTTGATTTAACTCAATCGGCTCGATTCGGGATAAATCCGTAATGCGGAAAGGAGAACCCCATTGAAAGACTCTTTTATTCTTCAGGTAATAGGAGACTTCTCCGACCATGGTGTGATTTGTCGTGATCACCGGGTCCTCTGCGAATTCAGGAAATTTGGAATAAATCGCTTTCATTTCGCTCCAGCCGATCAAATCATTTGTCCTGTCCCGTTCGACTTTCAGCGGAATAAATTTTGTCATCGCCTGCAAGTGAACAGTGAGCATCATGAGAAAAGCGAGTCCGACAGAAATATAAATGAAAGACTTCATCAAAAACGAATCCTTTCGGTCTCTTAATTTCTGGTAAAAAAAACCTCCCAGGAGAACAATGGATCCTGTCTGGCAGAAGACGGGCCAGTTCGCTTCAATTTTGGAATGAAGGCTTTTATAAATGAAAAATACAAATAGAGGGAAAACCATCCAAAATAGAAAGGAAAATTGCCAAAGGTGCGGGACTCTTCCGATCCGATAGGCTTTTACCCATGCCCAGAAGAATGCCATAAAGAGAAGTGGGGAAAAAATTCCAGCCTGACTCCCCAGAAACTCAAAAAGATATCTTAATCCCGTGGACTCTCTTGATAATGTGCCATGATGAAATTGGAAAAGAAAGGATATCCACTGATTTTGATAGTTCCAGATCATGACGGGAGAGAAAATGAGAAATGCGATCAGAAGAGACAGCCAGGACTTCCAGGAAGCCAGATGACTTCTAAATGGCGCATTAAATAAAAGAAACAGGAGAAGCGCCGGCAAAAACAGGATCATGGTGTATTTACTTAGAAGCCCCAGTCCAAAGGCAATTCCGGTTAAAAACCAATACTGACTCCTGTTCTCGACGGTTGCCCGATAGGCAAAGGCGGTGGCCGCAATCCAGAAAAAGAGCTGCGGCGTGTCCGGCGTAAAAATCACCATTCCTACTGAAAAAATCATGATTGAGTTCAGGATCATTGCACTGACCAGACCTGCGCCAGGGCTCTTGAATGTTCTTTTGGCAAGGTCATAGATCATCCATGTATCTCCGATACCCATCAGGAGTGCAGGAAGACGAACGGCCCACTCGCCTTGTCCAAAAAGAGAAGTCGAAAGCCTCATGAGCCAGGCCACCATCGGAGGATGATCGTAATAACTGAGTTGCAAATGTTCAGACCAGTACCAGTAGTACGACTCATCGGGTGTCAGGTTAAAATGAGCGGCAAAATAGAATCTGAAAGAAGTTAACAGTACAAATAGGAATAGAAACGCAGATGCAATCATCGGTCGTAAAGAGGCGGGGGATAGTTCCGATAAAGGTACCTAAATTTCAGAATCATCAAAAAGGAGCTTAAGATGATCTTAAAGTTAAAAGTGGACTGACCCGCGACTCTTTCCTCGAAGAGAATGGGGATCTCTTTTATGGAAAAGTTTCTGAGGTGGGCCCGGTATAAAATCTCCTGTACAATTGAAGGGCCGTTTGAAACAAGAGTCTCGACTTCGATATCTTCCAATACTTTTCTTCTAAATAACCGGTATCCAGCTGTACAATCCTTAACCGGGATTCCTAAAAGAAGCCGAATATAAAAATTAGCGGCTTTGGTAATGAGAGGCCGTGTCAATCCTCTTCCGGTTTCTCCGCCACCCTGGACTCCCCTCGAACCAATGACCAGATCAAACTCTTGAATCTCCTTTAGAAATTGTGGAATAAAAGATGGGTTATGCGAAAAGTCAGAGTCCATCTCAAGTATCGTCTCTGCTTTTTGGCGCATGGCATAAATAAACCCTTCAGCTCCCGCGCTTCCTCGCCCCTTTCTGCCGATTCGATGCAGAAGATGAATTCTGGGATCTTTTGCCTTAAGGTTCTCGACCAGTTTCCAGGTTCCGTCTGGCGAGTCGTCATCCACAACCACGATGTGGGATTCGGGAGATACTTCATGGATTCGGGCAATTAATGGAACAATATTTTTCGATTCGTTATAAGTCGGTATCATGACCATGAGCGGAATGATATCGGGTCCACTCATTCTTATACAGACTCGACAAAAGAAGGACCCAGGATCCTGCGCATCGATTGAATAACGCTTTCCAAAGCGATCAAATCCATGCAAGTCGTTGTCTCTGGACAGATCTGCTTGTAACAGGGTGCACAACCAATGGTCGTCACAATTTTTTCGCCCAGGCCATAGAGATCGATTTCCTGCGAACAGGTGGGTCCAAACAAGACCAGAAGTTTTACTTTTAGTCCGATAGCGATATGCATACCAAGCGTATCTCCGGTCACAATCATTTGGCAGCGTTCCATCAGAGCGCAAAACTCTAGAAGAGGAAAATCTCCGGGATGATATACCTTCTGATTGGATTTGGACTGGATAAATTTGTTTAACTCCCTTTCTCTTTCTCCGCCAAAAAGGATAAACTGTACGCGGTCTTGCCGGCTCAACCGATTAATCAGTTCCACATAATAGTCGGGTGTCCAATTCTTATTCGCAAAGATTCCCCCTGCACCGGTATTCAATCCGATCAAACAGACCTCCTTGCGCAATCCGAGCATTTCATAGGTCTCTTTGGCACGGACTCTTGCAGATTCAGGTATTTCAAGAATATAGGGCTCCTGGCCATATTTAAAGCCGACCGCTTCACAGACCAGATCCTGGTAGGATCTCTTGTTCTTGAAGAATTTGAGTTCATCCGAAAGGCCCAGAGTGAAATAGTACTCTGCTTCAGAATTTAAGGGGAAGACATTTCCTTCACGGGAAAGACCGATCCCTCTTTTTTCTCGGGCATTTATCTTCATTGCTAACGCTGCGGTTCTGGGTTCTTTATCTAAAGAAAGCAGGAGATCAAACGATTCAATTGAAAGGCGGGCCAGGTCGGGAGAATCATAGATATAAAGGCGATCAATCAGCTTATTATATTTTAGAAGATCCGCAGAAGGTGGATCCGTCAACCAGGTGATAAATGAATGGGGATATTCCCTTTTGAGAATATGAAGGAGCGGGGTCGTTCTCAAAACATCTCCCATCGCGGCATGTTTCAGAATCAAGATCCGGGTGCCCATTGGCTGGTAATCGGTACAGCCTTCGCAGAGCCGTTTCTTGACACAAGGTTTATCGCCCCTGTAATAGACGCAATCGAGATTCAAAATCATGATTTTAATCCTTTAAAACCGTACGACTTATAAAAATAAAAGGTTCGGATGAGCTCTCCACGACGGTATATCCGGACCGGAGATTCTTTTTCAATTCTCTGAAACAATTTCCCGAATTTCTCGACAGGGTCGATATCATACCGATTGTCAGTGACAAAAAGCCCATTTTGTCCCTTCAGTTTATCAGGATCGTCCCAAAAATCAAATTGTGTTTTGTCCTCATTGAAACAATAAATACCGTATGCCTGCCCGGTATAGAATCCTATCTGGTCGGCAATCAGGAATTTATAGGAATAGATAAACGAAGATCTCTCTGATGTCATCTCTGCCTGAAGACGATTTATTTCCCTCGCCGCCTCCGGCCAGCCGTAAAGGTCATTGGTCGGATCCGCATTGGAACGAATAAAATGGGTGATGGGAATAAGACCTGTAAGAGCCTGTATTGGAATAATGAGAGTCAGAACAAGGCCAAAAACAATCGCCGGCGTCCGCCAAGGTTTCAAATTTGGACGTATGTCCATCCAGATCGCAAGCGAAATGAAAGGAGTCACAAAACCAAGTGCCGGCCAATGAGGCAAAATGCGATGAAAACTGCCTATCATGTCAAACAGGAACAAAGTGGGTGCTCCGAAAAAGAAAAGAAAGAGATGTTTTTCATCCCGGTTTCCGAATCCACGCATGCCGCTTAAAAAGAGGGCAATAAAGGAGAGGACAAACAGGATAGGTGAAATATAGGCGAATTGAGCTCCCAAAATTTGAAAAAAGAGGGTTAAAGAAAAGGAAGGGTCCACGCCGAGTCCATGATTGAACTGGAATCCGAATGAAGCCCAGTCATGCCGGGCATTCCAGACAATAACTGGCATGACGATAAGAAATCCCAATGCCAGAGCAATATAGGGCTCTTTCCTGTATAAGAGATTTCTCTTTTTCGGTGAAACAAGAAGGTACAGAAATGCTGAGAGCGGGAGAAGTACTGCGTTGTATTTGCTCAGAAGGGCGACTCCCAGTGTCAGGCCGGACAATAGCCAATACCGCAGGCGATCGGGTTCCTGAATGGCCCGATAAAAAAAAAGAATAAAAAAGATCCAGGCAGCCCCAAGCGAACTGTCGGGTACCATTAATACCGATCCTAAAAACGAAAAGACAGGAGAAATATTGAGAAAGAGAACGGTCATGAATCCTGTTTTTTCATCCTGAATTGCGGTCCCTAGATGAAATGCACCGAACGATGCCAGCGCAAATAACAGAACCGCACCGATTCGAACGAAAAATTCGTGGTGGCCGCCGATTTCGGTAAATAAAGCAATGATCCAGGCCACCATTGGAGGATGATCAAAATAGCTCCAGTCGAGATGCTGACTCCACATCCAGTAATGAGCTTCATCATCCCCGAGTCCAACCTGTCCGATCATCAGAAGTCGCAGCAGAGCGCTGATCGAAATCACGAGAAAAGTGTATTCACGAAAACTTCTCAATATCACGCGGGATCGACTTTCATTCAGGCGTTAATTCCCTTTATTTGAAATAGAAGCGGAAGGTTTGATGAGAAGATGAAAACAATAGCTGTCAGTCAGGAGACAAAATACGAATGTAACGCCGACCCCCAGGATCATTCCACCCATGACATCGAGAGGAAAGTGAGCGCCGACATAGATTCGCGATAGTCCCGTTATCAAAGCACACGAGAAGAAGAGCGGAGACCAGCGCTTAAATAACATGGAAAGGAAGGTGGCCCCTGAAAAAACGGAATAGGTGTGTCCGGATGGAAAGGAATTCTCCCTGAGCGATCTTCCAATAACATGTACATAGATCTGATGCGACTCGATCAAAGCAGCCATCTCCTTCAAAGGCCTGGGTCGATCGATCAGAATCTTGAGAAATCTTCCCACTATTCCCGTTAAAATGAGTCCTCCAGCGAAAAGGAGAAGGTATTTATAAAAATGTTTCTTATCGTGCCAATACAGAAGCGGAATGACGATCAATACCATCAGCCAGATTTCACCCAGGCGGGTAAAAGCGGGCATGATGAAATCCAGAAATGGATTCTGCCAGCCGTTATTAACAGAAATGAAGAGTTGATGATCCCACGTTAGAAGTTGCTCCAATATTTCCCCAAACCTGAATTTGCAAAACGAATAGAACGAAAAAGAATGCTGATCTGAAAGGCCGTAACCACGAGAACAAAGATGTAGAACCGGGTTAGTCCCGGAATGATTCCGGTCGGCAATAACTGTAAAGTTAAATCCTGATTACCGATTTACGGCCTTTAGACCAATATCTTTTCTATATTGCATACCGTCAAAATGAATTTTGGAAATCGCCTCGTACGCAAATTTTCTCGCTTCCTGAATCGATTTTCCGCAGGCAGTAACTCCAAGCACTCTCCCGCCGGAAGCCAGTACGGATTGGTTTTTGAATTCGGTACCGGCATGAAAGACGAGACCATGATCTTCCTTGGCGTTAATGGTCTCTAAACCTGTAATGGGAACTTTGGCGCCGGAAGATACGGGATACCCTGCTGAGGCGATAACGACGCAGACTGAGGCCTCGTCTTGCCACTTAAGCTGAAATCGATCCAACTGACCATCAGCGGTCTTTTGAAGTAGTTCGACAAAATCAGACTGAAGACGGGTCAGAATGACCTGAGTTTCAGGATCACCCAATCGCGCATTAAATTCGAGGACTTTTATTCCTCCCCGCGTTAGAATCAGACCACCGAAGAGGAATCCTGTGAACGGGGCCCCTTCCAATTCCATGGCGCGGACTATGGGAATCATGATCTGATTCAGAATTTCCGCCTTTTGCGTTTCAGTCACAAGGGGAACAGGGGAATAAGCGCCCATACCACCTGTATTGGGTCCCATGTCACCATCAAATATCTTTTTATGATCCTGGGCTTCCGCCAGGGGAAGAACATGTTTTCCGTCTGTAATGACCAGAAAAGAGATCTCTTCTCCTTCCAGAAATTCTTCAATTAAAACGGAACTTCCGGCATCGCCCAAGCTCCTTTTTTCCATAAATGATTCAATTGTAGAAATGGCCACCTCGTCCGACTCTGCAATGACAACCCCTTTTCCTGCTGCCAGACCATCCGCTTTGATCACCAGAGGTTTTGGAGTTTTTAAAATAAATTCCCTGGCTTTTTTCGCAGAGGTAAAAATCTCTGCGGTCGCTGTCGGAATTTGATATTTGAACATGATCTCTTTCGAATAGGCTTTGCTCGACTCGATCCGGGAAGCTCTTTGAGTTGGCCCCACAATCTTGAGCCCATTTTTCCTGAATTGATCACAAATTCCAAGCGAAAGAGGAAGTTCCGGCCCAACGAGGGTCAAATCAATCTTTTCATTCAGGGCAAACTCCAGAATGCCTTGGATATCATCCACTTTTAATTGAACCGTCTCGGCTAACTTTCCTATCCCCGGGTTGCCCGGAATGGCATAGATTTTTGGTCGCGCCGGAGACTGGGAAAGCTTCCAGACCATTGCGTGTTCCCGTCCTCCACTCCCTATGACCAATATCTTCATTAACGATCCATCACTATCTTGATCTCCATATAAATAACGATCCATTTTTTGTTCGCCGAGAATCGTTCATATACAAGGCCGCAGTTTCGAAGACGACGGAGCCGTACAATACAGGTACCTTGACGAGTCTGAGAAACAAGAACGCCGCAGATGAGCTATTTCTCAGTGGCCATTGAATTTAATGGCGGAAATGTCGCATGCCGGTAAACACCATCGACATCCCATGTTCATTGGCCGCCTGTATGACTTCGCTGTCCTTGATTGATCCGCCCGGTTGAATGACCGCCCGAATCCCCGCTTTAAATGCAGCATCCAATCCATCTCGAAACGGAAAAAAGGCATCGGATGCCATCACAGCGCCTGACAGAGGTTTTTGGGCTTTTGAAGTTGCAAGTTGAACGGAGTCAATCCGGCTCATCTGTCCCGCTCCTATTCCTATCGTTTGAGTCCCAGAAGCAAAAATAATCGCATTCGATTTGACATGTTTACAGACTTTCCAGGCAAAATCCATTGCGGCGAGTTCCTCAGCGGTCGGTATTCTTTGGGTTACCACTTTTAGATCCTTGATGTCTTTAATCGATCCCAAATCCCGATCCTGCAGTAAAAGCCCGCCGGTAATCCTTTTAAATTCAAATTTTTCCCGTGCAGATTGAATGAGGTTCCCGGTTGAAAGAATCCGGATATCCCTTTTTCTTTTCAATTCAAAAAGGGCATCTTCAAGAAAAGAAGGGGCTATGACGACTTCGACAAAGGTGGAGGTAATTTCTTTCGCAGTCGCAAGGTCAACGGATTGGTTAAAGGCAATGACTCCCCCAAATGCGGAGATAGGATCAGTTTCCCTTGCTTTTTGATAGGCTTGCAAGGGATCAGATCCCAATGCCACACCGCATGGATTATTATGTTTTACAATGACTGCGCAGGGCTCTCGATATTCTTTGACCAATTCAAATGCCGAATTGGCGTCCAAATAGTTATTGTATGACATTTCCTTTCCATGGAGAAGGGATGCGCGCGCTACCGAAACTTCGAAAGAACTATTATCTTTGTAAAATGCCCCTCTTTGATGAGGATTTTCTCCATATCGAAGGATCTGAGCTTTTTCATAGGTTAAAGTCAATATGTCGGGAAAATCCCTTTCATGATCAGGATCTTTGGAACCCCTTTGTTGATTGAGATAAGCTGCAATAATGGAATCATATCGAGAAGTATGTGAAAAAACCTTTCTTGCCAGGTCGAACAGTGTTTCACTTCTTAAACTCCCCCGATTTTCGTTCATTTCCTGGACAACCTTGGCATAGTCACCCGGATCCACAACGACAGCGACGTCTTTATAATTTTTCGCCGCTGACCGGAGCATGGCAGGTCCACCGATATCGATATTTTCAATCGCTTCCTCAAACGAAACATCCGGTTTGGAAACCGTCATTTCAAAGGGATAAAGATTGACCACGACCAGATCAATCGGAGAAATTCCATTTCTCTTCATTTCTTCCTGATGCGACGCGAGATCTCTTCTCCCCAGAAGCCCTCCATGGACTTTAGGATGAAGTGTTTTAACACGTCCGTCCAATATCTCGGGGAAGCCGGTGAACTCAGAGATCTCCTTCGCAGGTATGGCATTTCCTCGAAGAAATTTTGCTGTTCCCCCGGTAGAAAGAATCTCAACTCCGCTCTTGTGAAGATGATTGGCAAAGTCGAGCAATCCCGATTTATCTGACACACTGATAAGAGCCCGTTCTATCTTTTTCATATCAACACATGATGTCCTTTATTATCCTGAACCTGACTTAATGAATAAAGAGATAAAAACCATCCAGAAAATAGAATAAGCCTACGGTCGACAGGCCGATTCCGAGAAGCCAGAGTTCCTTTCGTCTGGTCATCGCCGCCACGGATGAGAGGGCAATAGCGACCTGAAACATCACTTCGGAAAGTGCAAATCCGTGATGGTGTTCCATATTTTCTGAAGATTTTCTGCTATTTTCTTCCGCTTGTTTTTCAAGTTCTTCGGCTTTCAACTTAATTTCACTCTGCTCATCCTTATATTTCTTCACTTTCTCCCCATAGTTCACCAGGAGTGAGGAGTCCTTCTTCAGATCATGGAGCAGATCCTTTTGGGAATCATAGATAATGCCTTTAATTCCTTTTGCCTGATAATAGGCCCATTGATCAGAGGCCCTCGCCTGCGAAAGGATCGACGAGTTCTTGGAAAGAAGGGCTTCATTGGTATGAAAATTTGATTCCATGGTAGCAATGGCCGCCAGGACGGCTATCAGAGCTGTCGTCAGGGCAACATATTTGATCCAGGCGATTTTCTTTTCTTCTAGGTGATGTTCCTTTCTTTCTTCCTCAAGTTCATGAATGGTCTCTTCGAGTTTCTCCATCTGTTGTTCGGTAAATTCGGACATGAAATTATCCTTTTTTCCTGACGATCAGCATATGATTAAATCCGAATCGGTTAAACGGGAAAATGCCGGAGATCATCAAATCAATCCTTCCGAGAAAGATGGCCACGCTTCCTAAAAAAGTCCTTTTTTCTTCCAATAGCCATTTATCAGGAATGAGTGAAGCCAAAATATTATGTCCGTGCCATTCGATAACTTTCAAATGATTCCGGTTAAGCAAGTTCTCCAATTCAGACGGTGTAAAAGTTTTGAAAGACATCCCTTGCCAGTTTCGCGTAGCATGCCCGATACCTTTCGTTTTCCATGCCTCTTTAAGTTCCTTAGGCACGAAAAGAAGTCCGGCATTCCATTTATTGTCGACCTCAAAGGTAATCCAGCCTCCGGGTTTGACCACACGGGCCATTTCGGATAATGCCTGATCGTATCCCTCTAAAATATGGCTGACCACGTCTCCATAGGATACGATTCCGTCAAAAATATTGTCAGGAAAAGGAAGCTGACAGGCATTCTCGATCTGAAAAGAGACGTTTGTCAGCTTTGCACATCTTTTTCTGGCCACTTCAACGAATTCTTCTGCGATATCTATTCCGGTGACCTGCCTGGCATGACCCGCCATGACGACGGTCTGAACGCCGCTTCCACAGCCGACATCCAGGAGAGAAGTGTATTGATGACCACCCAGGAGCTTATCAAGAAGCTTGTCATACAGCGCATAGCAGTTTATAAAAAAGGGCTGGTTTACAATGATCTGCTGATAAAGATCGGATAATCGTTGATAGTGACTGACGACATTTTTTACCGCTCCGTCCAATGGGGTCTCGTTTCTCTCCGTAATGGTCTGCATCACTTTCCTGGAAACAGAATCCTTCTAGAACCTTTTTCTGACATCCTCTAATGCTGATTCAATTTCGTGCTGGATTTCCGTAAGTCTTTTTCTCGTAGTGGCTTCAAATCTTAAGACAAGAATCGGCTGAGTATTTGAAGCCCGGACCAATCCCCAACCATCGTCAAACAAAACTCGAACGCCATCCACATCGATAATCTTATGGACTGAAGAGAGATGCTCTCTCAGTCTTTTGACAATCTCAAACTTGGTGGCGTCAGGACAATCTACCCTGATTTCCGGCGTAGAAAATGTTTCCGGAAGATCGGACAGAAGTGTGGAAAGTTTCTTTTTTTCGGTGATGAGGATTTCGAGCAGACGACAGGATGCATAAATGGCATCATCAAATCCGTAGTAACGGTCTGCAAAAAAGATATGTCCGCTCATCTCACCACCCAGGGCGGCTTTGGTCTCTTTCATCTTCGCTTTGATCAATGAGTGGCCGGCTTTCCACATGACGCCCGTACCTCCCCGACTCTGTATATCTTCATACAAGAGATGGCTGCACTTCACTTCTGAAACAATCGTCGCTTTGGGCTGGTGCTTTAGAATGTCTCTCGCGTAAAGAATAAGAAGTTTATCTCCCCAGAGAATATTCCCTTTTTCATCGACCACACCGATACGATCGGAATCGCCGTCATAGGCAATTCCCACATCAGCATTTTCCTTTTTTACAACCTGAATCAACTCCCTAAGATTTTTTTCCACCGTCGGATCGGGATGGTGATTCGGAAAATTGCCGTCGATTTCACTGTACATTTCAATCAGATTCAGGCCAAACTTCTTAAACAATTCTGGCGCCACGAGACCTGCCGTCGCATTACCCGAATCAATGACCACTTTAAGACCATGCCCTCCCTTCAGGCCGGGAAAGCTCGAGATCAGATGGGAGATGTAAGGAGAAATAATCTCTTCCGCAGATTGGGTTCCCTGTCCCGTAATAAAATCCTGGGACGAAGCCATCCGGTACAAAGATTGAATTTCTTCCCCGTGTATGGTCTCTTTTCCGACACATATTTTGAATCCATTGTATTCCGGGGGATTGTGACTTCCAGTAATCATGACTCCCCCCTGGATATCTAGATGATAAAGCGAAAAATAAAGGAGAGGGGTTGGACAGATTCCCACATCAACCACATGCACGCCGGTGGAAAGAAGACCTTTTAATAAAGCATCATATAACTGGTCGGAACTTTTTCTGACATCCCTGCCGACGGTCATCCTTAAAATATTTTTTCTTCTTAGCTTTGTGCCGATGGCCTTTCCTAGCAGGAGTGCCGTTTCAAGTGAAAGTTCGTCTTGATTAAATACCCCTCGGATATCGTATTCCCTGAATATGGTCTGGTTGATCATCTTTATTTGTCCTTCATAGGGGCTTGCGCCTGAACGGGCTGTTTACCTTTTTACTTCCGATTGCTAAGTATCTTTCCTTCCGTAAACATCGTCGTAACGGACAATGTCATCTTCCCCCAAATACTCCCCGTTTTGAACCTCTATGATCTGCAGCGTTACTTTACCTGGATTCTCGAGCCGGTGAGGCGTTGAAAGGGGGATATAAGTGCTCTCATTCGGGTGGATTTCATAGACCTTTTCTCCGCAAGTCACCTTTGCAATTCCTGAAACCACGACCCAATGTTCGCTCCGGTGGCGGTGCATCTGAAGACTTAATTTGGCTCCGGGATGAATCATGAGGCGCTTGATTTTAAACCGCTCGTTTTTTTCAAGAATTGTATAAGACCCCCAGGGTCGATAAACGGTGGTATGAATTAAATGTTCGTCCGATTTGCGTTTTTTGATTTCTTCAACGACTTTTTTGACATCCTGCGCATTCCTTTTGTGACAGACAAGGGTGGCGTCTGGAGTATCGACGACCACCATATCCTCCAACCCCACGGTGGCAACGAGCCGTTTGTCTCCATATATAATTGAGTTTCGGCTATTGATGTCGACGACATTTCCGGAAATGATATTCTGGTTGCTGTCTTTGGGAAGGACATCATCAAGTGCGCTCCAGCTACCGACATCCGTCCAGCCCATACGTGCTGGAAGCATTACGCCGTTTTTGGATTTTTCAAGGATGCCGTAATCAATCGAGATTCCTTCCATTTTTTCATAAACGGACTTGATGAGTTCCTTCTCTTCCGGTTTTCCAAAACCTTTTTCTATTTCTAGCAGGTTCTTATAAAGTTCGGGCAAGTAGGTTTCAATTTCCTTCAAGATGACCGAAGCCTTCCAGGCAAATATCCCGCCGTTCCAGTAATAACCCCCTTTTGCCAAATACTCTTCCGCAAGCCTGAAATCCGGTTTCTCAACAAATTTGTCGACTCGATATCCGTCTTTGATTTTTGCGTCTTGTTTTTCAGAAACTTTGATATATCCAAAACCAGTTTCAGGATGTGTCGGTACAATTCCAAACGTGACAAGATATCCCATTTCGGCGAGATCTAGAGCTTTTTGAATATTTCTCAAAAACTCTTCTTTATCTTTGATAATGTGGTCCGCGGTCAAAATAATCATGACTGCTTCCGGATTTTTCTGCCGCACCGTCAACGCGGCCAGTCCGATGGCCGGCGCGGTATTTTTTCCCTCGGGTTCGAGAATAAATTGAACGTCTTTAAAAGGACTCTTGTTCTCTCCCATCAATCCGAGTTCCTGGCGAATACTCTCGTGATGGCGCGTATTGGTGACAATTAAGATATGATCCGAAGAAATGAGACTCTGAATCCTGACGATCGTCTGTTGAATGAGCGAAACTTCGCCGCCGATTTTGAGGAGTTGTTTGGGATAAAGTTCCCTGCTGATGGGCCAAAAACGCGTTCCTACTCCACCTGCTAGAATAATGGCGAAAACCTGGGATAGTTCTCTTTTTTTAAGCCCGTTTGTCACGATTCCATCCGGTTAAATTGATGCACAATCTTCTTCTAAAACAATTGCAATGTATATCAAAAAGGCCATCGTCATTCAAGAAGTATTTAGCAGATCTCGCGATCAAACAGATGAAAAGCAGATTGAATTTCAAGTGGGTCATGAAGTTCGCACTCTTTCTTTCAACGGACCACCGTTGCGGGATATTCCTGACAAGGATATGAAGCAAAAATCATTTCATCAGATTTTAAAAACGAATGTTTAGATTGTAATGATTCTCCCGGTATGATATCACTAACAGCATTTTAGGGACTCCATATTTGGGTAACTCGAATGGAAAAAACCAGAGTATTACTCGTCATTTCCAATCCGGGATGGGGCGGTACCGAGGCCTATGTTTCGCTACTCGCAAAGGGCTTAAAGGAACAGGGCTGCCAGGTCTGGGTCGCCTCGCCGAAAAGCAGCGCAGTTTCTCGGAATGTCAGTGGAATCCAGGTCATCGCGATCTCGTCTTTTCCTCTCCTTATATTCTATAACCTGTTCAAGATTTTCTTTTTTGTCCTATTTCATAAAATTCATATTATCCACGGCAACAGCGGAAAAGATTACTGGCTGGTCCTGTTGGCCGGATTCTTTTCAGGAAAGAAAGTCGTTTTGACCCGCCATTTGATGACCCGTTTTTCCAAACATACCCAGCAGATGGTTATATTAGAAAAATCCATCGTCATTGCGCCATCGAATGCGACGCTTCATGTACTTAAAGAGTCCGGGATTCCAGCCAGCTGCCTGGTGCGAATTTATAATGGCATTGACTCCGCGCCCTACCAACTATCTCATGGAAAATTCCGGATTCTCTATCGCCTTCCTCCGCATGCCTTTGTAACCGGTATCGTAAGTAATATTCACTTTCCGAAAGGGAAAGGCCACTTCACAATCCTCCAGTCACTTCCTGAAATCCTTAAAAGGATTCCGGAGGCATACTGGATGATCGGCGGGAGCGGTCCATTGCTACCCGCACTGATGCGGCGGGTGAAAGAACTTCGTGTTGAAGACCGTGTCATATTTACCGGCCACCTTCAGCCCCAGCAGGTTCCTCACTTTCTATCTTCGCTTGACCTTTTTGTCCTCCTTTCTTACGATCAGGAAGGCGGATGTCCCCTGGCGATCATGGAGGCAATGGCTTCAGGATTACCGGTCATCTCCAGTCATATTGGAGGAAATAAAGAAATCGTTGAGGACGGTAAAACCGGCTTTTTGATCAGTCCGGAAGATGACAACGCTTTGGTCAAATATTCTATCGATCTATTCGAAAATCCGGACAGGAGAAAATCGATGGGTCATGAAGGCAAACAGAGGATCGAAAACTATTTTAACGAAAAAAGAATGTCGGAAGAGACCCTTAAAGTCTACGACGCGATTCTGACTGCTTAACCATGAAGCTTTTTCAAAAAATCAGAAATCTCACCCAACCACGACTCTATTGGAAGAATATTTTTAATTATTATAGGAATCAAAACCCTTTTCAAAAATCGGTCGTTCAAATTACTGATTTAAATAAGGAAAAATCCGTCCTTGTACTTTGTCCCCATATTGACGACGATGTCATCGGATTGGGGGGTACATTATGTCGATACCGCGAGCTCGGAATTCCGGTGAATGTTATTTACTTTACAACCGGGAACGAAAGAAGAAAAGAAGAAGGAAACAAAATCGCCGCGTTTTTGGGGTATCGGGAGGTCTCTTTTTTTGATTTTCTGCCTGAGCAACTTTCTCGCCACCACGAAATACCAGATATCATTGCATCTCACCTGACGAAGAACCATTTCGATTTGATTTACGCCCCGTTTTATCTCGACAGACATAAGGATCATATTGCCTTGAGTCTTCATCTGGCCGCGGCGCTTCAAAAACTCCCTGACATGAAACTGGAAATTCGAAGTTATGAAGTTTGGGCACCGCTCTTTCCCAACCAGATTGTTGATATAAGTACTGTGTTTGAACGCAAAAAAGAAGCGATTATGATCTGTCAAAGCCAAATGGAAACGGTCGATTACGTTGATCTTGCCCTTTCTTTAAATCGATATCGGGGAATTACTTCAACGCGGGAAAAACAGATGCAGTACGGAGAAGCCTTTTACTCTTCTACTTCTTCCAGTTATCTGAGAGATTTCGGCGTCAGGAACTGAAACTGGATTCGATGTTTTTTCTGGCAACAAGAACGATATCTTCACCGCATTGCGGTTCTTTCATTTTTATAAAATATTCCCGGTACTGAAAATAGAGTGCCCTGATCAGGTCAAGAACTCTGAAAAAGAATCGTTTTCTTATCCCGCTTTCCAGTTCGAAACTGGCTAGATAGATTCCCGCCGAATCGGAAGAAAGTGTTTCAACCGATACAAATTGACTATCAAACCCCGATCGTCCCAAACAAAGTCGAAGGGAATCAGCCGAATAAAGATAGAGATGCCGCGGCGGTTCCAGGCCTCTCCAGTATTTTCCAAATTTTCGATGGGCCAGGCCGTCACAGTTCGGAGTGACTATGACCATGAGGCCTCCCGGTTTCAAAATGCGATAAATTTCGTGAATCAGTCCCAACGGATCGTGTTCATGTTCAATCATATGACTCAGCGTAATGACATCGAAATAACCGGATGGATAGCCGGATTCCGGAAGCGTTCCCGTTCTGACCGGAATTCTGTATTTCTTTGACACTCTTTCTACGGCAAGCGGGTCTCTTTCAATACCCTCGACTTCCCATCCTTTTTTCTTCATCCTGTTCAAAAATCGGCCTCCGCCACAACCCACGTCAAGCAATTTACCGGGTAACTGACCGGCCAGGAACATATATTTTGCTTGAACTCGTTCTCTTTGCATGCCAGATAATAAATAGACCGGAAGCTCCAGGAGTGTTAAGACTCTCCTGACCAGACTAAATGCAATTTGATTTAAATTTGGCTTTCGTGAAAGATGAGTATGATAATTCCGGTAAGCTTTTGCCAGCTCTTCTTTTTTGGGTAAGGGATCGAGCCAGACCAGACGACACTTGAGATTGATACATTTCTTTAATGACCAGAATCCGGGTGCGCGAAACAAGGCATCTCTCAATCCCTGATATAGGAATGTGCCTTCTCCTCCACAGAGAATGCAGGTGGGCTGAAAGAACGTTACGATCGAGTCCTCGGGTGTCATGGCAATTTCATTGTTGAGTCAAAGACAGTCCATTCTCATTTTTGGCTGACTATTTTTTGAAAATTGAGGTCAAGCTGATCGATACATTTGTTTCGCTCAAGATTGAGGAGGGCAAGCTGTCGGACAACGCGGTCTTTTTCCGGACCCGGGATCTTTTCGAAATCATAGACGTTTTCCTGCACGTGCCACAACTTGCAATTGACTTCGGCAAGCTGTGAGAAGATTCCACCGAGGCTCCCTTTTATATCACCGACAGCATTTCCTTCCTTTTTATACACTTTGTTAGAAGAAAATGTCAGGCGATCCGGCGCAATCCGGCCCGACACGGCATCCAGGATATAGCCATCAATCTCCTCTTGTATCTGTTTTTCCTGTAAGGCCAGGCTTTTCAGCCTCTGTAAATCTTCGCTATGCCATTCCTTGAGTTTGATAATCGTCAATTTATCACACAAAGAACCTAAAGTTTCTGCCATCGTATTCACTCCATCTTGTTAATTTTATGATGCTAAAGGATTCGAGGGTTCTCCCGAATATTTTTCAGGAAGCCACTTTTCGATTGCCTGAAAAACCTGGTCGACCGTGACATGGTCAAGACAAGGTTTGATTTTATCTTTCTCGTTTGAATAAATACAATGGCCCAGACAGTCAAAACAATCCGTTTTTAGGTCATGGATGACAAGAATCTCCTTTTGAAGATGAACCGGATATTTGGAATAAGACGTAAAGAGTCCGCCATATACCATTGCGGCAGTTCTGACTCCCAGGGCCATTCCGTAATGCATAATCCCTGTATCGTTTGTGAGAATAAATTGTGCCGATAACAGTAATTCGGGGAGAGATTCAATTGAAGATCCGGTCTGATTGTTCCAAGGGAGTTCCGGAGCCCGGTTGATCAATTCCTCCGACAGAACCTGTTCAGAAGCACTTCCGGTAATAGTTGGAATTAGCCCGGTCCGACGATAGATTCTGTTTGCAATTTCTGCAAAACGATCAATCGGCCACCTCCTGACTTTAAATCGGGCTCCTGGAACGACGATGAATGAGGTTCGGTTCTCTTTCAAATCACCGGCGTATCGTTTGATCGTCGGCATTCCGACCACAAAGTCTCTATACCCGATTTCTCGCAATAACCTGGCGTTCCTCTCCAGTTCATGAACGCTCCACTTTGGATCCGGAAATAGATGAGTGTAACATTTATTCCCGTAAATTCTCTCCTCCTTCTGGTCTGGCTGCGGTAAAAACCCATATCTTAGAATGGACGCAGAGGCATAAGTGAGGATATCCCCATAGAGGAGCTCTCGAAAAATACAACCATTGATAAAAATGTCGAATTCGAACTCGCGTATCTCTCTTAGCTTCATCCAGCGATAGAAGGGATTTTTCCTGAATTTCCTTGTATCCAAAGGAATCACAAAATCGAGGTCTCCGATTCCCTTTAAAATCGGGAGTGCCCACTCCTCCACAATCAGATAAATCTCAAATTTCTCACGCGGATAAAATGACCGGTAGCCTTTAAGCGCATCCAGAAACAGAATCAGGTCACCCATGCCATCCAGCCTCAGGATACCCACTCTTTTCCTTGCACGCCCTTTGCCGGAATCATTGGAGTGCAGTTTCAGACCAAATTGGTCGATCTGCAATCTTAACCATTTTATCATTTGCATAGACTACTTGATCTCAATACGCGTCTGCTCATCGACTCGTCCCATCCTTTCATCAGACCATTTAACGGGAATAGCGGTAATGATCGCCAATGCAAAAGCATGATCATGTCCCCAAATTAATGAATCCATAAAACTACCCAAAATAAAGATACCCAAAAAACTCAATTTGAACCACCCTACAGGTGTCTGCCACACCTGAAGAGCCTCTTTCGAGACGAAAAATAGAAACCACAAGAGTACTCCCAATCCAACGCCGCCCAGACCAGACAAATAGGCCAGGTAGCTATTGTGGGGATTGTCGAAACGGGAAATACCGGGAGTTTGCGGTATTTTCCTGTCATTTTGAAATTCATTCATTTTAACACCATAGTCCCCTGTTCCAACTCCCAACAGGGGAGACTCGAACGCCATTTTGAGCGCCCCTTCCCAGAAAACCAGACGGAGACCGAGACTGGTCGTAGCCTCCCCTTTCTGGTAGAATCTGAAATCCTCGACCCCGGTGCCAAATCTCTTTCTCACCAACGGAGAAGAAACAAGCACAACGAAGCAGAGGGCGACCAATCCCAGTATCTTGATTCCTCTCCTTTTAGCTGGAAGAATAGCCATCAGCGCAAATGGAAATAAGAGAAAGAAGACAACCTGACCCGTCCTTCCTCCGATCATAATCAACTGAATAAAGAAGGCGAAACCTAATCCAATGTTGATGGATGGAATCAGTACGGCCCGATATTTCAAGTCATAGAGAATCCAGATCAACGCGTTGGTCAGAGCCAAACTTAAAAAAATGTGGTTGGCGAATCCGACCGGTCCCAATATTGGATCCATGGGTAATCCTGAAATGAGATTGAAATATTGAAAAAACCCGATTATGAAAGAGAGTGTTAAACCCGATAGAAAAGAAAGTACAGTCCAACGAAAGTATCGCCAATTCCAGGGAAGGGTACAGCCTGCGACGGTGAAGAAGAAATAATTTAATTTCGATATCACAATAAGGCCTCGATGAAGGTCAGATGTCCAAAATAGTCCGGTTAGATTGACCAGGATGAGTAGAAGTAGAGGAACAGTCCATGGCCGCGTAAAAATCCTGTTCCAGTTTTTCCAATAACCGGAAAACAAATACAGGACCAGGAAGATAGCACCGCTAATACTGGACCCTGCAGTGGCAATCGGAGCCATAAATAGCGGCATTGGGAAAAAAAGAAACAGAAGCCGATCTCTTAACGGATCCGGTTTTGTTTTTTCCAAGTTTCGGCGACCCTTTCTTTTTTTGGTTTGGTCATTTTGAGTTGAAATCCATATCTCATTTTCTCGTACACGGGATACAGTAAGTGAAACATTTCTGTTTTGATTCTATTGCTCACGCTCCGATTGTGATCTTTACCCCATTTCGACTCAAAATGATCATCATCTCTTTTTCGTATTTCCAATAGATTCTTTGACCGGGTAATATCTTCCTGGGTTTTCTCAGAATAGTGATGAACAAATGCACTCCCCGTGACGGCCTCTCCGATTCCTTTTTTCTGCAGTCTGAGCACCATATCGTCATCTCCCCGGGTAATGAAAAATCGCTCGTCAAACAGCCCCACTTCATCAAAAAATATTCTTCTAAACAACACCAGGCTAAAGTTACAAAGTTCGAGTTTTCGAGAGGCCTGATAGCAGGCAGATGTCAATTTCTCGGCGAAGGGAATGAGCGGATAGTCCAGACTCCCTTCCCGCATGGCCGGTCCAACGATCCGTCTCGGTTCGATTTGACTATACCGGATGAGGGCCGATGCCCAACGCGGCGTCACCAGGATATCATTATTCATGATACAGATGTATTCCGAACGTGCAGCGGAAATTCCCTGGTTCCAGGCGACATAAACGCCTCTGTTTTCCGAATTAAAAATTACGTGTCCCTTTACCCCTTTGAGATACTCGGTCGTTCCGTCGCTCGATCCGTTATCAATCAGAATGATTTCATATGGGATATCCGTATATTTTTCCAGGTTTGAGAGACACTCCCGGGTATAAGATAGTAGATTGAAGACCGGAATAATGATACTGATCACGGATTGAACACTCTGGCTTTATAGATCAGATAAGCAAGAATGACAGCAATTCCAAACCACGCCCGGATTTCGCGTCGAGTGACCTGGTTCCACGAGAAAGGCACAGTCAATGATGGAGCGGGAGGGTTCAATTTGAAATGAGGAAAAAATCGGGGGACTTTGCTCCGGTATTCCAAATAAGGATTTCCAAACATGCCGGTTAGCAGCTTTTCTTCATCCAGAATGGTGGAGCGATAGATTACGAAAAAGAGAACAAAATAGAGGAAAAGCGGGAACCAATGACTCCCCATCACGATAAAACCGAGACCTAAAAAGAAATTTCCCAGATAAAGTGGATTGCGTGTATAGGCGTAGGGGCCAAATACGGTCACATAGTCATGCGTATCCTTATTGAGGTATCCTGACGCCCAGATTCGAAGGACAACACCTAAGAAGACAAAGACAATTCCCAACCCGATTGAAATCGGGGTAGGTCGGGCTAAGAAAAGAAAAAGTACCGCCAGACAGAAACTCAAAAAAGTCCTGTAATGCCCTATCCACTTGTTAAATTTTTCCATATCGAAAGATCATTTTCCTTTCCTCAAAACGTAATTTTATATTCTCCGGCATCGGGATTGTTCGGGGCGTCAAGTCCTGCCCTAGGGAAAGAACCGACAAAGGGTTTCGGCTCGGTCGCGAGGAGCTTCTTATGGATCCAGGTCATCTCGAGTGCGTTCGGGAGGTCGTGGTCCTTATTTAAATCCGAAAAGTTATTACCGTGAATGTGGACCAGATAAAACTCTTTCGACAATTCTAGAACAATTGCGTTGAAGAGTTCGACACTGATATCGATGTCATGAAATTCCACGATTAAACCTGAAAACCGATTTGAATATTGAATGACTTCCGGTAAAATGCGGTACTCAGAACCTTCGATATCGATTTTCGCCAATACGGAACATTCCGGAAGGGTGTCCAGGGACGCAATGATCTGAATAATAGAGGCGCTCTCCCGATCCGTATTGTACCAGACTCTCCGTCGGATATGCCGGACGTTGCCTTTAAAAAAATTAAAATAGTCAATGGCGTTTTGCCACCTCTTGAAATGCATTTTGGCATCTCTTGCATTAAAACATAGAAACCGCGATAAAGCCGTCAGCCATGCGAATGCGGCGATGTTGAAAAATGTACCCGGCCCGATGGTATGATCATAGGCGAGGATCTGCATTTCAGGTCGCAAGTTCATCACTTCCCGTTCAAACTTCCAGTCTTTTGATACGCCAAATGAGAGAAGAAGAGACGATTTTCGAATGGCATTCATCGAGATGACATACCCGCCGTCGTTTGGACCTCCCAATCGCGCAAGATCGGAACATTCCACGACATGAAAATTTTCTTTGGATACCTTGTTCAACAGCAGCATAACCCGGAACGGCCTCCTTTATGGCTTATTTTGTTTAAGCAATTCCCAGCATTTGGCATATTTTAAAAATGTATAAAACGAATAGAGCACGCAAAGAATAAAACCGAACGCCCCTTCTTTAAACCCTCTCTTGATCAAATACATCTTGATAAAAGTCACCGGAGGTCTTAGTAACATTTTTGCAATAATCCGTTTTGGATGCGCAGCAAATAGATCTTTGGCCGCCAAACTGGAATATCGGTCCATTCTTTGCAAGTAGTCCGAAAGATCACGATAGGTAAAATGAACGAACGACTGTTTCAGGTATCCCTTTTCTCCAGATAATTGGACCGATTCATGAACCTGGACGGGATTGAACCTTCCTTTCTTTCTATTGAAAAGTCGAACCGTATAATCGGGATGCCAGCCGCAATTCAATATCAAGCGATTGCCAAAATAGTTCTTACGACTGATTGCAAATCCCGCAACTTCGATCTTGTCCTTGAGGATCGATTCTATTTCGAATTTTAGCTCAGGGGTAACTCGCTCATCCGCGTCGATACTCAAAATCCAGTCAAAGTGGGCCCTGTCGAGAGCGTTATTTTTCTGTTTTCCGAAACCCTCCCATGGCAGGTAATAAACCTGATCCGTAAAGGATTTGCAAATTTCGACGGTCTTATCCCTGCTTCCGGAATCGACAACGATGATTTCGTCAACCCATTTTATGCTTTCGAGACAAGCCCTGATATTATTCTCTTCGTTCAGTGTAATGACGATCGCCGAAAGCTTGTTCATGTGTTTTCTATTTGGAGGTATTTGTTAGCGCTTCGCACTGGCAAAGCCGGTGCGCGAAACTTATTCTATTCGAATCGCTTCTTCGATCAACATGATCGGAATATCATCCTTGATTGGATACATCAGTCGGCAGTTTTCGCAGATCAATCCTTCGCCGGGAGACTTCAAAATAAGACTTCCCTTGCATTGAGGACATGCAAGTATCTCTAAGAATTCTTTATTCATTGTCAAATCTCTCCTCCTTCCGTGTCACCCAAAAATCAATAGGAATCGACTCTTTGCTGAATTTTTTCAAATACCTCTTCCGGCGTAATGGATTCCATACATTCCATCGGAAACGGATGATTGTGACAGGTTCTCTTTAAACAGGGACTGCAGGCCACATTTTTGTATACGACCTGCTCCTCCCTTCCGTATGGACCCGTTTTATGAAAATCCGAGGCCCCAAACAAGGCCAGAACGGGAACATTCAAGGCCACGGCCAGGTGCATCGGTCCGGAATCGTTGGTCACCAGAATCGCAGATCGAATGAGGAATGCGGATAACTGCTTAAGGGAAAATTTGCCCGTAGCAAGTATGGGACGAACGGTCATCCCGCTCACTATTTTCCGAATATCCGGCAACTCGCCATGGGATCCCAGAAAGACCACCTGAAAACCTTTTGACTGATGAAGAAGGACTGTCAAGCGTCTGAAATGATGAGCGGGCCATCTTTTGGTAGCCCACCTTGCGGTAGGATGAATGGCCACAATGGGCAAGCCGGGATCTATTTTTTCGGACTTCATAAAATCTTCAATAAACACTTTATCTTTTTCATCAATCGGGATCAAGAACTCCGGTTCCCCTACCCACCCCAGTGACTTTGGGATCAGGAGATAGCGATCCACAGCATGAATCGTCGGGTCCGGCACCAAAACCCTTTGTCCATAAAAGTGGCGGCTCCCTTCGCGGCTATTATCAAATCCAATCGTTTTTCTCCCCCGGCTCAGCCAGGCAATTAATCCGCTTCGAAAAAGTCCCTGGAGATCGATCACCAGATCAAAGCTTTTTTCCCTCAGTGTTTGAATCAACACCCAATTCGAGTAGAATCCCTGGAAAAATCGATTTTTTATTCTTCGATCAAAAAGGAAAATCTTGTCGATCGATGGCTGTCCGATCAGTAATTCCCCATATTCCCTGTTCACCAGGAAGCTAATCTCCGTGGAAGGAAAGCATGTTTTCAGAGCGGATGCAACCGGAAGACTTTGAATGACATCTCCCAAAGAACTCAATTTGATAATCAGGATTCGAAGCGGGACATTGGCGACGGCACTACCCATTTTCTACCAGTTCCCGAAATAAATTGAGCGTCTCGTTTGCGACCCGGTCCATATTAAAGAACGATTGCACCCTTCTCTGGCCCGATAACGCCATTCTTTTACGCTCCTGAGAGTTTTCGAGCATCCGGTTTATTTGAACTGCGAGATCTGAGGCATTTCCTTTCGCAAATAGAAGTCCATTTTCCTCATGAAGAATGATTTCGTTGATGCCGCCTATATCGGTTCCGATGCAAGGAATTCCGGCAGCCATGGCTTCCAGATTCACAAGACCCAGAGATTCCGAATAAGATGGAAGGACATGAATATCCATCAGAAAATAAAAGGGGAATATATTATCCTGAAAAGGAATAATTTTAATCTGGTCAGGCCGAATTCCGGCCATTAGGCCGATCTTCATGAGGAAAGAACAGTCTTTTAAGTCCGGACCAATCAGTAAAAGAAGAACATCTCTCGAGATCTCCTTCATTGCCCTAAAAAGGACATCATGTCCTTTTCCATGTTCACGCGTATTTTTACCAAATGGGTCATAGTCAGCAACCATTCCAACAATCGGCCGGTTTTCTTCTCCTGGAAGAAATGTTTTCCTTAAATATCCAAGGTATGCAGGATCCGGCGGATTTATTTTACTTAAATCGATTCCTCCCAATATCAATCTCTTTTTGAACGTAAGATCTTTTCTAAGGCTGTCGAGGACCACCTGACTGACCGCAATATTCATATCGGCCCCCCAGTTATATATGAGAGAGCCAAAAAATGGAACAGTCCCTGAAACAGCATGTCTTGTTATGATAATTTTTGCATTGCAATGAAAAACCTTCTTCGCAAAAATGGCGAGATAACGTTCTCTGGAATGATGAACATTGATGATGTCTATCCTGTTTTTGTTCGAGAATCGGGCAAGTTGAGCGGCCTTTTTCAATTCAAATAAACCATCAATATCAATAATATGGGTCTGCAGGCCCTCCTTTTCGGCGCTGGCAAGTGTGATGCTGCCTGATGAACACGCTTGAATGACGAACTGTCCTGCTTTGACGAATTGACTGGCCAATGAAACTGCAAACACTCCGGAACCGGCTTTGCCTCCTCCCAGAGATAAATTCAATATTCTGAGAGATTTAACCATAAATATCTTCCCAAAGTTTTTTAAATCGATGGGGAGTCATTCTGAAGAAGGCCTCCCCATGGCTTTTTGCATTCGCAATCATGCCGCGGTAACGGTTTAGCGCAATGGTCCCTTCGAGCCAATTATGGCTCTCGAGTTGGCTTGAATAGCATCCCAGCGCCTTTTTCTTCCAATCGATGACATTTGAGATATCCACAACAACATTGGGTATAAGCGTCGTCCAAACTTCGAAAGTGTAGATCATGAAATCTTTCTTTATCAGACTCAGCGCCTTATAAAAATAGCCGTTCAATGCAACATGGTCTTGATGTCGATCAATGAAGGAAGGAAGATATACGATTTCAGGATTAACGCTATTGACCAAATCCGCCAGCCTTTGTTCAATTTCAGGAAATTGGCTCAAAGTTTTCGATTGATATTTCCAAAAAATCTTTTCCGAAATTCCCAGAACCGAACTCGCGGCGTCTGCCTCTCTTATTCGTTCCGGTGTACAATCTGCAAGGTAAAGCACGGTCACCTTGCTCCCGGATGAAGAATGCCTCAAAATCGACCCGCCACACCCGATTGTTTCGTCATCAATGTGAGGGGCAAGAACCAGAATGCGCTCTCCAGCCGGACAATCCTCCAGGGGGAGAGATATATTTAGAAACGGTTCAACGGATTCGTACCATCGGTAAACATGTGCCCATTTAACTCGAAGTTTCAAAAGGTCCTTTCTGATATCGTATCCATCTCCTCATGTCTTATATCCGCCCTAATCCATTGCGCCGCCTCTAAAAGATTTTGTGCCACATGCGCCACCGGAGGCGCCCCGGCCGAATTTTTGAATATTTTTAAACTTTCGTTCCCCTTGCCGGTGAGGACCAGAACGGCCTTGGCGCCGATTCGTGCGGCCAGTTCTATATCGGAAGTCTGATCCCCGACAAAATAAGACTTTCGGAGATCAATACGATTGTGACGAAGAATCTGTCGAATCAGTCCCGTCCCCGGTTTTCGACAGAGGCAGCCCTCATCGGGATGGTGGGGACAGTAATAAAGCCCGGAGATTTTGACATGGGATCGACCGAGCATTTCTTCAAGTTTCTGATGAAGTTTCAAGAGAAATTCCTCGGTAAAAAATCCTCTTGCAATGCCGGACTGATTAGTGACGATAAATATTGGTATATCACATTGATTCAAAAGAAGCAGGGCTTCTTCCGCCTCGTTATAAAGACGAAAATCCTTTTCTGAAGAAATATAGTTACGATCCTCGTTGATCGTGCCGTCACGATCAAGAAAGAGAGCCGGAATCAAAGGCTTTTGCAATAGCGCTCTTTCTCGATGGAATAATTCCATGACTTCACTTACCGGAATCGAAGTCATACAACGATGATCGATGGGGCATTCTCGCAAAAGACAGGGAGAGCACTCTGTTTCCTTTTGAATGATCGTATTTTGTACTCCGGCAGGTGAAGTCACTTTCGGATCGGTTGGCCCGAAAATGGAGATAAGAGGAACATTTAAGGCGCTGGCGATATGCATTGGACCCGAGTCATTCGAAATAAATATAGAACATTGAGAAATCAACGCCACCAGTTCTCTTAAGGTTGTTTTTCCGGATAAATTAACCGGCGTTTCAGACATCATGCTGACGATCTCGTCGTTCACCTTGCATTCTTCCGAAGAACCGAAGAAAATGACTTTTACATTTCCTTCTCTGATAAGACAATCTGCGAGCTCGGCAAATCGTTCGGTCTCCCACCTCTTCGCAGAACCATAAGCCGCACCGGCATGAATCCCGATCATGAAGTCCCCCGGGTTCATGCCTTCACCACGCAGAATCTTCCAGGCCGCGTTTTTCTCTTCTTCGTTTGTATTGAGAAAAGGTGGTCTCCTGGATAGACAGATATTTTCAAACTCGGATACGAGATGAAGGTAATAGGTCATTTGATGAAGGTGTTTGGCAGGAATCCTGACCGGATGGGTCAGGAGTAACCCACGTCCCTCCCTGTCATATCCAAAACGATAGGGAACGGACGCGAGATAGACAATCCATGCCGCTTCAAAAGCATTCTGAAAAAGTATCGCTAAATCGAAAACCTCCTTTTTTAATTTTTGAATAAGGCGCCATTGACCAAGGAATCCTTCTTTCTTGTCAGGAACCGGAATAAAACTATCTGCCAATCCGTTCCCTTTTAAGAGCTGATTGATTGATTCAGGTCCAAGAAATACAATTTCTGCAGTTTTGAAATGGGCGCGGATCGAGCACAAGGCTGGAATGGCAAGCACCGCATCTCCGATCCAGTTGGGAACGCGTACGATGAGTTTATTGATTTCGTCTGATTTAATGGCTTTCAATTTGGGTTTTCCATCGCCGATGCATCCATAGCCACTGATCCGGATATTCTCTGACAACCTCTTCAATTGAGAGATTAATATTGGCAGTATTTTGCCGGATATCATTTTTCAAATTTCCAGTTTGTACGAGTGGAATTTCAGGTTTTACGATGATTCGGTGAGATCCGTCTGGTTTTCTCACGATAAAGATCGGCACCATGGGCGTTTTGGTTTTTAACAAAATCATGGCTAGCCCCTTGTTCGTACAGGCGGGACGACCAAAAAATGGAACAAAAACACCTTCCCTGTGGGCCACATTTTGATCCATCAGAACACAAACGAGTTCACCTTTCTTTAATAATCTGATCATTTCCCAGAAAGCATCATTCTTATTGATCACTTTATTCCCTGTGAATGTTCGAATCTCATTGACTCTAAGATGAAGGAAAGGATTGTCCATTTTTCTGGCGACCATAAATCCTTTTTGAAACAGGAGGGAAATGGCAATTCCAAGGAGTTCCCAATTTCCCATGTGGGCACCTATAAAGACGAGACCCTTTCCCTTCTTGATCGCATTTTGGTAGTGTTCCGCCCCTTCTACGGAAAGACTTTTCAAGATTTCTGTCGCGTTTCGACGGGAAAGCCGAATCATCTCAAGTACCGACTGTCCCAGATTCTGAAAACTCTGGACGGCTATCTTTTCAATTTCCGCTTCATTCAGCCGGGAGCCGTAAGCGGCTCTCAAGTTGTTTAGGGTGACATTGCGATGTCTTTTATCCACAAGATAAAACACCCGCCCCAGGTACCGACCGAAACGATTCGAGATTTCCTCGGGTAGTCGGTTGGCCATTTCAGAAAAAAGAAGGTATAAGAGATATTGCAAACGGTAATTGAAAGTTTCCATCTCTTTATATTTTGCCCTCTTTCAATTTTATCCAGGGGAAATCTGTGCCGGTCTTCATCTGTAGTTTCAGGACAACTATCGGGATGTCATTTCGCATATAATGAACCAATTTGACGGCATCCTTATCAGTCGTCAATATGAAATCGACTTTCCTGGAACGGGCAATGTCATAGATGGCATCAAAATCATCCATTTGATAGCAATGATGATCCGGGAACACCAATTCCCGAACGACTTTGATCTCACATTGTTCCGCCAAATCCCGAAATGATTTTGGATTGCCAATTCCGGAGACAAGAAGAGAAGTTTTTCCTTTCATCTTTTCTGACGAATAAGCTTCAGAAGTGATCAAATTCTTGAAAGTGTCGGGAATAAAGAAAACTGAATAAGTGGGAATCTTGCCAAAATTGAAATGCTTTGAATCCTGACCCCTTTGGCCATCCAATACTTCCTTCCGTGTTAAAAGGATAAGCGACGCTCTGCTTATCGCGGACGCCGGTTCTCTTAGAATTCCTCTTGGAAGCAAATAACCATTTCCGAAGGGCTTTTCACCATCGAGCAGGAGGATATTGGTATCACGATACAGACCGAGATGCTGATATCCGTCATCTAGAATAATTAAATCGATCTTAAACTTCTTGAGCAAAAATTGTCCCGTCAAAAATCGATTTTTGCCGACGGCGACGATAACGCCCTTCAACTCCTTTGCGAGGAAATAGGCCTCTTCTCCCGCTTCGGCAGCTGAGACCAATATCTGCATTCCATTAGAAACCAATACGATACGGCCGGGAGAAATTCTCTTATATCCTCTGCTTAATACCGCCACCTGGAAGTCTTCGCGTTGAAAGAATCTCGCCAAGGACAAAACTGCCGGGGTCTTCCCTGTTCCCCCGGCGCTGATATTACCAACACTCATTACCCTCGTCGGCAGCCTTTTGCTTTTCAATATTCCGGACTGGTATAGAGAGATCCTGATTTGCACAGCAGCCCCAAAGAGCATGGATAGCAGATAAAGGACGAAAAACACCCCTCTCCAGGCTCCCTGAGGGCTGTCGGACTTGAGTTGTGTATAGAACCACTGCCGGGTCGACGTATAGGTCTCGGTTTTCATAAACTTCCTAGGATCCACCCTGTTCGGGAAATGATGAACAAATTATCAGGAGACAGTGTGGTTATTCCGGCGAAGTCGGAAATCCATAATCCGCCCAATATCATGTTACTGTCCTCCCGATAAATTCCTCAAGATAGGATGGCAAGAGGTCTCTTCACTCTTCTGCTAATGAATAAGTTTGGAAATGAATTCAAGATTTTTCTCCGAAGCTCCCTGTTTTTCGTATAGGAGTTCCACCGCATTCTTTCCCTTTTCTTCCAGAAGAGAGCGATTCTCCAGATAATAGGAAATCTGGATTGCCAGGTCTTCCTCTCCGGCAATCTCAATTCCAGCCCCTTTGGATTTGAAGAGTTCCGCTATTTCCCTGAAATTATGCATATGCTTTCCAAAAAACGGGGCTTTACCCCAGATAGCTGTCTCAAGTATATTGTGTCCCCCTTTTGGAACAAGACTTCCCCCTACAAATGCGATCGCTGCCCAGTAATACCAATCGGAGAGCTCCCCGATGGTATCCAGTAAAATAACGGGTGCATCCTCCTGTTTCCATTCCGGGTTTTGGGAAAGACCGGTTCTTTTCAAAAACCGAATTCCTGTTCGGTTCAATAATCCAGTTACCTCATTCCAGCGATCCGGATGCCGCGGTGCCAGGATCAGACCCAGTCTCGGAAAGCGCTTCCTGACCAAAACATAGGCCTTCAGGATCATCTCCTCCTCTTTCGAATGAGTACTTCCCGCAATCCACCAGTCCCAACGACTCAAAAGAGGATACTCCTGAAAGGGAATTCTGTTCGGACGAATAATCTGGTCATATTTCGTGTTTCCAGTCGTATGAGTACTTGAAGGTTGCCCCCCCAGGGCGAGAAACTTCTTACGATCTTCCTCTGTCTGCATCAATGCAATGGAAATGCTTCCAAGCCAAACACTCATCAGACTCCTGATTTTCAAGTACCTTCCGAATGACTGGTCGGATATTCGTCCATTAACCAGAACGGATTGAACATTCTTATTTCTAAGCCGGTTTAATAAATTTGGCCATATTTCCGTTTCAAAAAATATAAAGAGCTCCGGATGGATATGGTCGATAACCCGATTTACAATCCAGGGAAAATCAAATGGAAAATAAAAGAGTCCATCGATTCCTTTCATCTTGGCCCTGATATTCTTCTGTCCGGTGACTGTCACTGTAGAAACGACCAGTTTTTTGTCCGGGTATTTCGCCTTGAGTCTGAGCAAGAGAGGTACAGCGGCATTGCCTTCGCCCACTGAAACCGTATGAATCCAGAAGACGGAGCGATCTTTCAGCGAAGAAGTCAGTTCTACAGGAAGAAATCCCAACCGCTCTTTCCAGCCTGTTCGATATTTCGAATTGGTAAAGCTGAGCATCCACCAAATGACAAAAAACGGAAATAGGAGTATGAGAATACAATTGTAAAACAGCGTAGCCATATTTAATCCAGTTTGAACTGTTGAGAAGTTGAATTGCGACCCGATTTTGGGTGCAAATCAAGCAATTCAACGAATAAACAGATCAACAGGTTCTTAAGAAGTATCGGTCTGCTTCTTCCGTTATTTTATTGAGTGTGATTTCCAAATCCTTTCTCCTTTCCTCTAATTGTTCTCGTGTTAAATTCTTTTCAACCCGGATTGGCTTGCCCCAGATAAAAATGCCTTTAGAAAAGAGGTGCGGAATTAAAAAGTGATCCCAAGCCTTAAGTTCTTTTCGGGAGGAGCTGCTGAAAGTAACCGGAATAATGGGTAGCGAAGTCATACGCGCAAGTTCGATAATTCCCATTTGTACCTTGTATGCCGGCCCTTTGGGTCCATCTGGGGTGATCGCAATATCAGAACTTCCCGAAAGTCGCAGCAATTCCCGAACGGCCCTAAAACCACCACGGGTTGAAGAACCTCGGACAGATTGGAATCCAAAATAACGCATGGCGCGTGTCACAATTTCTCCGTCGCCATGTTGGCTGATCAAAATATGAATTAGTTTCCCGTCATATGAAAAGGGCATGAAGAGCTGACGTCCATGCCAAAAGGCAAGAATAAAACGACGGTCCTTTTTATAGAACTCCGCGATGAATTCCTCTCCCACTCTCTTTATTCTGACGGTCATTCTGATTAGGAGAACCACCAGAAATCCCAGAAGAGGAAGGATGATCAATATGACTCTGCGCCTCATGGAGAATAATTTCTGAACTGAATTCCGTATAAATGATGATAGATTCCCTTCTCGTCCCATAATTTGCGATGGGTACCGGATTCAAAGATTCTTCCGTTTTCCATGACCAGAATCAGTGTAGCGTTCTGGACGGTCGACAAACGATGTGCAATTACAAACGTCGTCCGGTTTTTCATCAAGAGCTGAAGAGCCTGCTGAACCATGAATTCCGATTCGGAATCAAGCGACGATGTGGCTTCGTCAAGTATTAAAATTGGCGCGTTCTTCAACAACGCCCGCGCGATGGCAAGGCGTTGTCTCTCACCTCCCGATAGATTCATTCCTCTCTCTCCGACGAGCGTATCATAGCCTTCAGGAAGTTTCTGAACAAAATGATCGGCGTAACCCATTTGCGACGCCATTTTCATTTCATTTTCGGTCACACTTTTGAGACCATAGGAAATATTTTCTCTGATCGTCGTATCAAACAAGACAACGTCCTGACTGACAATCGCGATCTGTTGTCTCAGGGAGGTCAGCGTAAAATCCTTGATATTAATTCCGTCGATTTCAATAGTGCCTCCGGTTGGCTCATAGAATCTGGGAATGAGATTGACCAGCGTCGATTTTCCGCTTCCGCTCTCACCCACGAGCGCGATGATATCCCCGGGATTGGCCTTTACATTGATATGATGCAGAGCAGCAGTTTGGCCGCCCTCATACTGAAATGAAACATCCTTAAATTCGATGGAGCGTTCAACTGATTTCAGGACTATCTTCCCGCTCTCCTTTTGATATTCTGTCGGGGTCTCCAGTATTTTAAAAAGACGTTCGGCTGACGCCAGGGATTGCTGAATATTATTGAATGTCATACTGAGATTCTTGGCAGGTGTATACATAAAGAGAGAAGCTGTCATAAAAGAAAAAAAGGTGCCCGGTGTCGTCACGCCCTGAATGACTTGCAATCCTCCGTACCAGATAATAAAAGCAACTCCGACACCACCGAAAAACTCCATCAATGGAGATGTCGTTTCCATAATTTGTACTCTTTTCATGATATTTCTAAAAAACTGGAAGCTCTTTTCATCAAATCGTTTCTTTTCCTTTTCCTCGGTTCCAAAGGCCTTGATCAATCGGATTCCACCCAGCGTTTCCTGCAGTACCATCGTCAGATCAGCGATCTTTTCCTGACCTTTTCGAGACGTATCCCGAAGTTTCCTTCCGAATTTGAATAGAGGATAATAAGCAAACGGAAGCACAATGATGGCAAAGAACGCGAGCTTCCAGTTTTGATATAGAATAACGCCCGCTAAAGCGATCAGAGTCAGAGATTGCTGAAACAGATCTTTTATCCCGACAGACAGCATATTTTGAAGAACAGCGACATCATTCATGATGTTGGACATCAATTCTCCCGAGGCTGTTTTATTATGAAATTCCAGCGGCATTTTCAGAAGATGATCGTAGACTTTTCCTCGTAAATCCATGATGACTCTGTTTCCCACATAATACATCAGATACGATTGGCCATAAGTGCAGATCCCTTTCGCGAAGGAAGTGCCCAGTATCGCAAGAGGAACAACGAATAAAAGCTGTTCATTTCGATTAATAAAAATTCCATCGAGGACCGGACGCACCAGCCAGGCATAGAGGGCCGTAAGAAGAGAGACTCCGACGGCAAACAAAGCCGCGAAAACAAGTCGTCTCCAGTAGGGCTTTACATAGGCAATCAGCTTGAAATAATGATTCATTGAATCGTCCCGGCTGGCGCCGAAAGGTCTCGACTGGAACGAAAGAGTCTCAAGATCGCATCCGCGGCCCTTTGACTTGCCTTTCGATCAGTCAATTTGGAGCGGATTATATTAAACTTCTCCTTCATTTGCCGGATTGTCTGAGGGTTTTCAAATATTTCCAAGACCTTTGCTGCAATATTTTCCGGGGTCGCTGCCTCCTGGACCAATTCAGGAACAAATTTTTCACCCACAACGATATTGACCAAACCGATCATTCTTATTTTCAGCAGATTTTTACCGATCCAATATGTCCAGGGAGAAACTTTATACACAATCACCATCGGAATTCCGATGATGGCTGCCTGAAGCGTGGCTGTTCCGGAGGCCACCATTAAAATGTCACAGACCGACATGACTTCACTGGCATCCCCTTCGATCAGGGTAATCAAAACGGGAAAAGAGGTTAGCCGGGATTCAATATCCTGACGGGTAAAGGTCGGAGCAACAGGTAGAATGAACTGCGCCTCCGGAATTTTCCTCTTGATGATTTCTACTGCTTTAAGCATGACAGGCAGTACGCGGTCCAGTTCGCTTTTTCGACTTCCCGGACAGATGCCATATAGAGGGAGATTGTGATCCAGTCCCCATTTAAAAGTGAGCTCTTCCCTGGAATAGGAGGCATGGATCTCCTCTAGAAGAGGATGGCCCACAAACTCAACCGGTATTTTTTCATCCTTGTAGAGCTGTTCCTCAAAAGGGAGTATCACGAGCATCTGGCTGACCAGCCGCTTGATTAAATGAATGCGCCCTCTCCGCCAGGCCCAGATTTGGGGAGAAATATAATAAGAGACCGGGATGCCCAGGCGTTTGGCAACTCTGGCGACCCGCAGATTGAAATCAGGATAATCGATCAGAATAACCTGTTGAATCGATCTTGTTTTTAGGGATTGAATGACTGCAAGATAGGCCTTTCGAATTACGTGAAGGTGGGACACCACTTCAAATAATCCTACCACGCCCAGGGATTGAATATTAAATATGAGCTCGGCACCCGCGGATTGAATAGCCTTGCCGCCTATTGCGAAGATTTTCAATTGGGGCTCTTTACTCAAAAGCGCCTGTACCAGCTTTCCTCCATGGATATCACCTGATGCCTCGCCGGTAATTATGAGAATATTTTTCATCAGGCGGAGGTCAGGCAAATGTTGCTGACTTTTGAATTGCAATCCTTGCAATTTCTTCGGCCACTTTTAGCGCCTCTCTTCCGGCAACTCCGGAAATCACGGGCGGCGTCCGGTTTTTACAATTCTTGACGTAGTCCTGCAATTCCAGTTTCAAGGGTTCCTCCTTTTCAACAGAGGGGTATTCGACGATGATCTTGGTCTGATCATTTTCTATTCCCTTTCTCGCTATCACGACTTCTTGATTTTGATAATCCAAAGAGATGTAACAATCTGGCTGAAAAACTCGAATCTTCCGCATTTTATCCAGGGACACACGACTTGCGGTCATATTTGCAACGCAGCCACTCTGAAATTCCAGTCTCGCATTGACAATATCGATTTCCTTGGAAAGTACCGGAATCCCCATGGCTCTCACTTCGGTAATAGGCGAATTCGTCAGACTCAGGATAATATCGATATCATGAATCATCAAGTCCAGAATGACATTCACATCTGTTCCTCTTGAAGCAAATGGACCGATTCTGTGATTTTCGATAAAACGGGGATGGATAATCAATTCCTTCGCCTTTAAATAGGCCCGATTATATCTCTCAAGGTGACCAATTTGAAAAACGGCCTGTTTATCTTCTGCCTCTTTGATCAAGAGATCTGCTTCTTCAAGCGTTGCTGTTATCGGTTTTTCCAAAAGGACATCTATCCGATTCTTTAACGCCTCATGGGCCACCTCAAAATGGAGTTGTGTCGGAACGGCAATACTCAATGCATCTGCCCGCGAGAGAAGATCAAGGTAATTCTTGAAAAACCGGGTCTTGTATTTTCCGGCAATTTCCGTACCCCTTGTTTCATTGGAATCTGCAACGCCCACTAATGTTACACCCGGCATTTCGGAATAAATTCGGGCATGATGCTGTCCAAGATGACCCACGCCAATGACGCCAATATTTAAAATCTTATTTTGATTCACTTTCGTATCGGATTCCAATAATTCCTATACCCCCTTTCTCTGCAAGGGCAACCGTTTCTTCCCGATCCAGTAATAATGTGCTGTTCGCTTCCAGCGCAAGAATCGAGGCATGAACTTCAATCATTGTTCGGATCGTTTCTGGACCAATGGTAGGGAGATCGAACCTTAAGTCCTGGTCCGGTTTGCAGACTTTCACGACAATGGCATCCGATTTACCCAGGCGCCCTCCTCTTCTAATTGCTTCATCCGTACCTTCAATAGCTTCTACCGCCAGGATCACTTTCTCCTTAACCAGGACCGTTTGTCCAATATCTAGTTTCCCCATGTTCTTTGCAATTTTCCAACCGAATTCGATGTCCTGGAGCTCTTTCCGGTTTGGTCTTCTGCTGGTCAAAGAACCTTCTTGCACCAAAAGGGCTTTTAAATAAGAGGTCGACTCCCTGACATACAGATGTTCTTTTTCCAGATCCGATGCAATGGCCCTTAGTATGGCATCATCTTTTTTATCTTTCACGGAGGAGAGAACCTGGACCGCTCTTAAATCGGGTATCACATCGGTAAAGAGTCGCGTCTTCTTGATACCCCCTGCCATCACCAATTCATGCACTTCTTCTCTCTTGAAAATCTTGATCAATTTTCCCAATTGGCCGACCTTGATCCAGAATATGCGATCCACATGTTCTTCAAGTTCTTTCAGCGTCTCCCCAAGATGGGCAACCGCCACGACTTCAAATCCCTCTTTTTTCATCTGTTCTGCAAAGATGATGGGAAACCGTCCATTTCCTGCGATAAGGCCTATTTTTTTCACTATCGGGAGATTCCTCTTTCCGACGACTGGACAAATTGAACCAGACGATTCACATCGGGCTGATCCAATTTTTCATTTTTAATCTTCTCAACTGCGTCGACCAGGGTAAGTCCCGATCGAAAAAGAATCTTGTAGGATTTCTTGAGTGAATCGATTCTTTCTTTGGTAAATCCTTTTCGTTTAAGCCCAATCATATTCAATCCGTAAAGCGATGTTCGATTCCCCGCCGCACAGACATAATGCGGGATATCCTGGGCAACCGCCGAGGCTCCACCAATCATCACATAATCTCCGATACGTACGAATTGATGAATGCCTGTCAAACCTCCAATGATCGAATCATTTCCGATTTCGACATGCCCTCCAAGCGTTGAGGCGTTTGCCAGTATGGACCTGTTTCCAATAATGCAGTCATGTGCAATATGGACATAAGCCATAAAAAAATTATCGTTCCCGATGACGGTCTTTCCTCTCCCTGTTTTGGTTCCTCGATGAACAGTTACAAATTCCCTGAATGTATTATTATTTCCTATCAAGACCGCGGTTTCTTCATTTCGATACTTGAGGTCCTGCGGAGCGGCTCCGATCGAACTGAAGGGAAAAAATTTGCAATTTTCTCCGATCTCCGTTATGCCGTCAATCACACAGTGCGATCCAATTGATGTTCCTTTTTTCACATGGACGGACTCCCCGATAATTGTGTAGGGACCGATTTCGACATTTTCGTCGAGTTTTGCGTTCGGATGAATAATGGCTGTCGGATGTTTGGACATGGGAATATTCATTCTCCTTTTTCTTTGTAATCATGGCCATCAATTCCGCTTCGCAGACGACCTCATTGTTGACA
>JACQBW010000004.1 GCA_016194305.1 Nitrospirota bacterium
ATTATGAGAGTTTTGGGGATTGATCCCGGCACCCAACACACCGGCTGGGGTATCGTCGATGAAATTTCCAACCGCCTGAACTTTGAAGGAATGGGGGTGATTACCACCTCTTCCCGAATCACATTATCCAAGAAACTTAAAAGCATTCATGACGGCCTGGTGGAAGTCGTCATCCGTTTTTCTCCCGACGTGATTGTCGTAGAAGATACTTTCCTTTCAAAAAATATCCAGATTGCCTTTAAATTAGGCCAGGCGAGAGGTGTGGCACTACTCATCGGTGAACTTTATGCGCTTCAGGTTGCTGAATATACACCCACGCAGATTAAGCTCGCGGTAACCGGGTACGGGGCAGCCCACAAAACGCAGATTCAAATGATGGTGACCCACCTCCTGAAATTGGGAAGCCCGCCGGAATCGGACCATGCGGCCGATGCTTTGGCTGCAGCAATCTGTCATCATCATTCCGCCAAGATGATTGCGCGCCGACTTGGAGCCGAGGTTCAGAAAACATGATCGCATTCCTCAAGGGGGTATTAATTCACAAATCGCCGCAGATGGTCATTCTCGACGTCAACGGAGTCGGTTATCACGTCCAGACCCCCTTAACGACCTATTATTCCCTTCCGGACCTCCATGCGCCGCTTTCTTTTTTTATTTATACCCATGTCCGGGAAGATACGATAGGGCTTTATGGATTTCTGACCCAGGGCGAGCGAGAGCTATTTACCCTTCTGCTGGGCGTTTCCGGCATTGGACCCAAATTGGCGATGACGATCCTCTCAGGCCTATCTCCACGAGATTTGATACTTTCTGTTCAAAACGAGGACATGGCGAGACTCAGTTCGATTCAGGGGATTGGAAAAAAGACAGCGGGGAGAATGTTGTTAGAACTCAAAGAGAAAGTGTCGGTGCTGGCTGGAGGGTTTCAGCCATCGAATGAGCCCCATGAATTAAAAGAACCGGAATGGAAAAATTCGAAACTGGATGAAGTGCTCTCAGCCCTCGTGAATTTGGGATATAACCGGGTGGTCATCAAGCCAAGAATTGAATCGGTTTGCAAGGAAAGTCCGCAGCTTCCGCTTGAGGGATTGATCAAGGAATCTCTAAAGCTACTGGTAAGGAGCTAGCAGCAACGGGTAAGGGTATCATTTATGGATGAAAGAGTTCTGCAGCGGGAACCGATAGACGACGAAATCAGATTGGAACAAAACCTTCGTCCGCAAACCTTGTCGCAATATGTCGGACAGCAGAAGGTGAAAGAAAACCTTTCTATCTATATCGAGGCGGCCAAAAAGAGAGGAGAGGTTCTCGACCATGTCATATTTTATGGGCCTCCCGGGTTGGGGAAAACGACGTTGGCCCATATTATCGCAAGAGAAATGGGGGTCAATATAAAGGCCACTTCCGGACCGGCCATCGAACACCAGGGGGATCTGGCTGCGATTTTAAGCAATCTTTCAGACAACGACATCTTCTTTATCGATGAGATTCATCGCCTGACTCCGACGGTTGAAGAAATACTCTATCCGGCAATGGAGGATTTTCAACTAGACCTGATTATCGGGCAAGGGCCTTCCGCGAGAACTATTAAACTCGATCTACCGAAATTTACCCTGGTGGGCGCAACAACTCGTGCAGGGTTAATCACTTCGCCTCTGAGAGACCGGTTTGGCGTCGTTCAGCGCCTGGAATTTTATACTTCAGCAGAACTGGCCACGATTATCAGACGTTCTGCATCGATATTAAATGTCGACATAGACGAGGCAGGGTCGTTGGAAATTGCGGCCCGCTCCAGAGGAACGCCGAGAATTGCCAATCGCATTTTGCGTCGGGTGAGAGATTACGCCGAGGTCAAGGCAAAAGGGGTGATTACACTTGAAGTGGCGAAAGAGGGTCTCGAGCTACTTGAAATCGATGACAGGGGCTTGGATGCCATGGACCGCAAGCTGCTTCGAATGATAGTGGAAAAGTTTGGTGGCGGCCCCGTTGGGGTGGAAACACTGGCGGCGGCTATGAATGAAGAAAAGGAAACTCTGGAAGATGTTTATGAGCCTTACCTGATTCAAAACGGATTTATTGACCGGACGCCGCGAGGAAGAATGGCGGCTGATGCGACCTACCAACTTTTTGACCTAAAAAAGGGCTCGCCTCCGTTCGAGGGCCAGCCCAAACTCCTGTAAGTCACCCCGGATCGACGCAAGCCCCTCTAGACAAATTCAGCGAACGATGTGAGCGAGAGGGGGAGGCTCCGTCCGGCTTTGCCGGTGGAGGGGGCGACGCAAGCCCCTCTAATAGATTGCCATTTCAATAACCAGTATCACCACCAGTCCCACAACCAGGTTGGCAATGGTCAAATTTCGCATCGAAGGAAGGAGATCTTCGATTGCTTGAAAATGTTCCCTGGCCTTTCCTGGTTCCGGATTTTTTAGGAGGGCCCGGTAGTGAATCCGCAGGTCGAAAAAAAAGCCGAAAAACAGGACTCCGAACAAAATGAGCATCAATCCAACAAGCATAAACTTAACCAGGAGAATCATGCCGAGCCGCGAACCCAGGGAGACTTTCTGATCCACTAATACTCGGATCAGCATATCTGACCCGGAAATTATGAGAAGGGTGATGGATGACCAGGTCATCATCAGAAATCTTCGGATGACGGGAAAAAGGAGAGGGAGCCGTGCGGGAAGGTCATGGACCTTTAAAAAAGGCTGGAGCGCGATCAATTGAAACATCATCCCGCCGACCCAGGTGATCACTCCCAAAAAATGAAGCCATCTCATGACGGCGTCGAGACTCAGCATGTTGCCCCCATTTGAAAGATTAGTGATGAGAGGAATTGATCAGGTTAAGAAATTCTTCCCGGGTCTTATGATCCGATCTGAAGGAGCCGAGCATTGCGCTGGAAACCGCAACCGTGTTTTGTTTTTCAACACCCCGCATCATCATACAAAGGTGTTGGGCCTTCATCACGACTCCCACGCCGACGGGGGAGATGGTTTTCTGAATTGCATCGGCAATCTGTTTGGTTAACCGCTCTTGCACCTGGAGCCGCCGGCTGAATACTTCGACAATTCGAGGGAGCTTGCTCAAACCGATTACCTTTTGCGTTGGGATATAGGCGACATGGCATTTGCCAAAGAAAGGAAGAAGGTGGTGTTCACAGAGAGAGTAAAAGTCAATATCCTTGACAATCAGCATCTCTTCATAGTCAATATCAAAAAGCGCATCATTGAGTATCTCGTTTAAATCCTGTTTGTACCCCTTGGTTAGAAAATCGAGTGATTTCTGAACCCGGTCGGGCGTTTTCAACAAACCATCCCTTTTCGGATTTTCTCCTATCAGCTCTAATTGTCTCCGAATGAGTCTCTGCATTTCGATTTCGGGTGAAGTGTTTTTTATCTTTTTCGGCATGAAAAAGTGGACCTCGTTATGAATTAGATCTTATCCGAAATATTCAAAATAGTTGTCACGGGTTTCAATCAGTTTAAGCTTATAGAGGCGGTTGGAAAGCGAAGGAAAAAGACGGTTCCAAACAATGACCAATATATTTTCAGCTGTAGAAACATTTTCTTTAAATTCATCAAAATCCTGATCAAGATAGTGATGATCATACCGGTCTGAAATATCTCGTCGGATAAACTGATGGGATTTTTCGATCCCTAGCAGGCTTCCGGTTTGGGGATCGGGAGGTCCTTCCAAAGTGACGTAAAGGACATAGTTATGGCCGTGACTATTTGGATTGTTGCATTTTCCGTAGATTCTTCTATTTTCGGCGTCAGAAAGCTGTTTGGAATGAAGTCGATGCGCAGAGGAAAAGCGAAAGACCTGAGTATGATAGACCAGAGAAGGGGCGACGGGTTTTATTTTTGACGAGAGATGATAATCGGCGAAACTCTCTTCATTTTCGTAAAGCCGTACTCGGGAAAGGCTTAGATCCCGGTTTCTTTCCTGAAAAAGATCGCCCAAGGTGTGAGCAATGTGATCCACAGTCGGAAGTTTTTCTTTAAAGTAGGGGAGATCAAGATTCAAATGCCGATGGTCAAATTCCTCCAGAAGGTGGAGCATTCTTTCTTTCAGTTCAACCGTGTTGATGACCATTCCTGTTACCGGATCGATCGCACCTTCCAACGTGAGCTCGAGCAGATAGTTATGTCCATGGGTATTCATCTCTTTACCAAATTGGGACAAATTCATTTCCTTCTCTTGCCTGGGGTCCGCCAAAAAATGAGAGGAAGAGAACTCGATTCTCTTTGTAATATAGAGTAATCCCATCGGCTTCGACCCTCTTAGCCCCAGATTCCGTCGGGGACTTTCAGCCTTTCGACCGGTTTTCCCTGTTGAATATGTTCTTTCACAATCGTTGCGACATCCTCTGCAGAGGTGACCTTTTGATACCAGGTAGCGTCGGGATAGACAATGACGAGCGGACCGAGAGGACAGGGACCGATGCAGGTCGAACCGGTGACAATCACTTCACCAAAAAGGCTATTATTTTCAATTTCTGACATAAAATGGGTTAAAAGCTGATTGGACCCTTTTTCTCCACATGACCCTCGGGGGTGCCCCGGGGGACGGTTATTGGTGCAGACCAGTACGTGGTGTTTTGGTTTAGGCATAACAAAACTCCTCTTATTTGAAATTCATCGTGTCAAAAGTCAGTAAACATCCATCATATCTTGATCAATGAAATGAAGTCAATTTCAAAACCGGCTACTTCAGGCTTTCAAGTACTTCTTGAATATGATCATCGACCTTCACTTTCCTAAAGATTGCCCTCAATTTTCCGTCGCCGTCAATGACAAACGTCGATCGCTCGATTCCCCAATATTTCCTGCCATACATATTTTTCTCTTTATATACGCCATATTTTTCTGATACGGAGTGATCCTCATCCGAGAGGAGAGGAAAGGTCAGGTTGTATTTCTTGATAAACTTCTGATGGGAATCGAGAGAATCATTGCTGACGCCTAAAATGATTGCCATATTCTTCTTAAATTTGGGAAGTTTATCTCTGAAACTGCAGGCTTCCTTGGTACAACCGGGTGTATCGTCTTTCGGATAAAAATAAAGGATGACGTTCTTTCCTTTTAGCGAATTGAGACTGATCTTCTCGCCAGAGGTGGATGGGAGGTTAAATTCGGGGGCTTTGCTTCCAACCTGAAGTTCGTTTTCCATGGACAATTCTCCTGGGGTGACGATCAAATGATCAATGAACTGATTAAGTAAATCGGACTAAATGAGGAGGTGATTTCTGATTCTTTTTAAAAAATGTTCTCCTGCCTGAACAAGTCTAAGAACTTCGTCTTTAGAGGGCAAAATTCCATTTTCATTTTTATTTTTCACATTAAAAATAGATTCAATCTCTTTTTCCCAGTCAATGGGTTCTTTTTCGTCAGCCTTTCTAAATAGTCCTCTTCTTAGAATGTGGGTCATGAAGGCATTTTTTAGTTCAATATGACTGCGGCAATGAATGTCCTGGCCCAATAGAATCGCTTCTATGCCATAATAGTATAAATTATAAAGACTGTTTAAAAGACTTCTCGTTTTCCCATCTTTAGAGAGGAGTTGAACCTCTTGAAAAGATTCTTCCGCCATCTGAAGTGAAAAAAGGACTTTTTCGGTCGCAACCATATCCCTAAGCTAACATAGACATTAAATCGGGTTCCAGACAAATGAAAAATAGAAGCTATTTTCAGGAAACAGGCGTCTTGTCTCCCAGAACAAATTGGTTAAACTCTTCCAATTGAGAGAGGCTGGTGACATCACTAATCTGGTCGACAAAGAGGCGTCCGTGAAGATGGTCAATTTCATGCTGAAGGATGACCGCGAGAAAAGTATCGGTCAGAATTTCTACAGGTTCGCTGTGTCGATCCAGCGCCTTGAGAGCCACTTTTTTTGAACGGTTGACCTTTCCTCTGAGATTATCAACACTTAAGCAACCTTCCCATCCTTCTATTTTTTCAGACGAGAGATAGGTGAACAGGGGATTGACCAGGACCAGAAGAGAGATTTCGGGGGCATCGGTGTAGCGGGGATTGAAGTGAGATTCTATAACGACCAGCTGTTTGGAGACCGAAACCTGAGGTGCAGCAAGTCCCACGCCATCCTTTAACCGCATGGTTTCAATCATATCGTCGATAAAGAGTTGAAACGATTCGGACAAAAGCTCTTCTTTTGACACCGGTTCAGAAATTTTTCGCAGAACCGGGTTTCCTAATTTAGCAATAGGTAATACCGCCATGATCCCCTTATTTAGGTCACAATTTCAATTTTATCATAATCTGAATTGTATTGACAAGGAGGGACAGCTTTGATACTTTTTACCGCTTAACCAGTTAAGCGCCCTGGCCGTTTTCAAACGATCAGGGTCATGCCGAGATAGCTCAGTAGGTAGAGCAGAGGCCTGAAAAGCCTTGTGTCGGGTGTTCGATTCACCCTCTCGGCATCTTTTTTTCCGGGTGAATCCAACCTGTTCGACTCTCCGGGGAGCTTACCGACTCGCGTCCGCGCACAAAACTGTTGTGCACTTATTCGTGCCAACGTCCGCCCTTCTTGCTTTAGAAACACGACCCCGTGTCATTTAGAAAGCTGTAGTAAACCCTAATTCAATATGGTCTGTATTTTCAGGATGAATGATTGAAGTATCTTGTATGTCCCGGGTAAATTCTAGAAATAATTTTAAATTTCGGAGAAAATAGTAAGTCGCGTTAGCTGTTAGGGTATGAATGGTTAGCTCCGGTTTTTCAGTCACTTGCACCCGGTTATACAACAAAACCCCTTTCCAATCATTGCTGAAGTGGTAAATTCCTTCCACAAATCCCCCTGTAATACTCAAGACATTCGTAGGATTAGGCAAAAAATCAGGATTGTCATCATTTCCAAACAGCCATTGGGCCTTAAGGTCCAGCGGAATTCTCCATTGGCTAATACGAATATCAGGGCCCAATCGGTAAAAGTGATTTTTAATTTTGGATGTTAAATCTTCATCTTCACCGTAAAAACCATAAAATCCAACTGAAAAGGGATCATATTTGACTTTAAACCTGACATACGGGTCTTTAATACTATTGTTATCAAATTTTCCATTGGTATCGGGTTCGATCCCATTCCCGTTCACCAGACCGAGGCCCAACTCAAACCATCTTGGAGCGTAAGTAATCTGTACCCCGCGCTGATAGGTTAAATCAAACAGGCTTGCACTGACTTGCGTCGTATAAATCGCAATATCTTCGATCGTGAGTCGTAGTTCTCGCGAAAAAACTGGATCTGCAACCTGATATTGTCCAAACATCAAGTCAAGAGGATGGCCTCCTATATCGTTAAAGAAAAGGAAAGCGTCTTCAAGTCCCACGACTCTTCCATTTTCATTAGCCAGGAAATAAGAATAAAAAGTAATATCCTTACTCAAATAACCGTCCATAAATAGTTTTAAAACGTTTGGGGCCTCAAAATCAGACCGGGTAGTGCCGGAGTTTTGAAGAGAGAAGACACCGTCCGCTCTGACGGCAAAATTGACGTTCGGATCGAGAAAAAGTTTCTTATCCCCTGTATCTAATGCCCCTTCTTCAACATTTTTTCCCGGCATTTGGTAACCATTATCCCTAAAGCGTTCCCCAAAATCATTTAAATTGGGGAATCCTTCATGGCACATGCCACAACCTACCCCAAATTTTCTTGCAAAACCTGGATTCGCAGAAGCTGCCGAAACAAGAACCAGCAACAAAAAGAGAAAAATAAGAAGGGAAGATACTTTTTTCATAAATATGACCTTGCCATTGATCCAATCATCCTGTTTGCCTTTATTATGGTTTATTGTTAACACAACTGGCTACTCGATATCCACTTGCATTCATTCTTAATTTGGCCCTGATTCCAAAAAACCGCACGCTTGTCATGACCAGCTCCCTACAGATTTGTACCTGGACCGGGCCGTCCAGGATCTTGTAAAAATCTTCCCAAAATAAAGAAACTTTAGGAAATTATCTGTGTTTAAACCACAAGTATATCTTATGGAAAGATATTGATCTTGCAATTTACCGATTAAATCATTGGAGAGTGGATAAAAATGACCCCAAAAATGTCTTGGACTAAATGGATTGCGATTTTCTTAATCATGACGCCGCTTCTGGCGCTTGCAGGTTGTGGCAAGTCAGACGACGGTACTGGCAGCGTTAGCGGCGTCATCACCGACTCCAGCGGAGCACCAATTGGAGGAGCCACTGTTGTCGCTGGAACCAGTTCTCCTACCGCGATCACCGATAAAGATGGAAATTTTACTCTCTCGGGAATTCCGGACGGCACCACGACGATCAATGTGATCTCTCCCGGATATAACACGAATAACGTTACGGTGGTGGTTTCGGAAAATAGAACCACGACATTCGCCCATCCTATCCAATTGCCGGATGTGGATGACTTTGGAAATGCTCCGGTCATTACCAATGCCAGCGCATCGTTCAGCGGCGGCGTATTTGCAGTTACGGCGACCATCAATCCGACGAACAATTGTCCTATCAATGCTTGTATCATCAGTGATGCAAGGGCGGAACTGGTCGGTTATGGTGTCGGGACCAAATTGAGTCATGGCGGCAGCGGATCTATTTACACAGGGAATATTACCTTGCCTGCCGGATTTTCCGGACCCTCTGCGTTAATTAAAATATTTGCGATTGATAACGCTGGAAGGGTTGGCGCGTCGCTCGTCATCGTATCAGTCCCGGGTGCATCCGGTGCGGGAAATTTCACTTCCTCAACGATTAACGGGAACTGGGGGGGGAGTGCGGAGTACCACCGGGAGGCATTCGGAGGTGATGATCGAATGGGAGATAGAAGGAGAGCGAACCTGAGTTTTACAATTTCTTCGGGTACAAATTTTACCGGAAAATCAGCGATTATTGATATGGAAAGATTTTTTGCAGGTGCCCAGTGGGGCATTGTGACCAGCAGTTTCAACGGGACTTCAACTCTGATTGATTCGAATCTTGGAATCTACCAACTGACCTCCTCTTATGCCTTGAGTACGAATCGAACGCTTGACATGACGATGACAGGCAAACTTGATTCTGCAACGAATCCAGCCTATTTTGTCGGTTATTTCCAGGCGACGATAACGGATGCGACTCCGCATCCGGTCATTCATATCTTCGGACATTTCGAACTGGATAAAGGTCTGAACTGGGGCACATCAGATCTTGGTGGCGATTGGGTCTGGTCATCGTTTATCAGGACCAGTTCATTCAATCTAACTTATGCCAGTCCCTTTCAGTATAACAGTGCCTTCGCGTTAGACGGCACTTCAGGAGATATCACTCCGGTAGATTCCGGGAATGAGACTCTCTACGCGACCACCTATACCCTGGGCACTTCAACTCCTGTTACGGTTACCGATACCAGCCTAGGAGAATTTCACGGTGTGATGTTTTCGTCGACCGATGGCGTGAATCGATCCATAACAGGCTTGCTGGGTCCGGCAAAAAGACATGTTTTAGGGTTTGAAGTGACCTCAAGAGCCAACCAGACAGCGCGTGGGACATTCTGGGGAAGCAAGATTGCCACGCCCCCTCACTATGCCACTTCAGATTTCGCGGAAAAACGGCAGGATGGTGTTTTAATAGGTTCTATCTGGAGAGGATTCTATTATGTCTCAGGGTCTGCCACAAACAATCACATTGGAGCAATCTGTTATCTGAGTTTGAGGGCCGATTCCACCGGAAATATCGTGGGCGGAAAAATATTGCCCCTACTTTTAGGTTCTTGTCCCACGGTCACCCATTTTACCGGCGGAACTTTGGCTTTCACCGATATGACGGATGGCCGGATAAGCGGGACAGCGAACGACGTCGCCACCACCTTTCACATTGCGCCGGCAAGTCCGAGAAATGCATCCATGGGGGTATACAAAGAAAGGCTAAGCGGTGATTTCTCGGTCAATAACGGCGGAACCGATACCGGTTTCTTTTTCTTGCAAAGGGCATTAATTGAAATTGAGTAGCGGTTCTATTTACGATAGATCAATCGCTGATCGGGGCCCTCTGGAAGAGGTCCCCGTGATCGGAACGCGTTTTGCCAAGAGGGATATTCTTTCAAAGATTATTTTTTTAAACTTAGAGAAAGTGAGAATGTTGTTTTCTGATTGGATACGACAGTTACTTCCCTTTCCTGATCGGAAAAGGCCTCGTGCCAGATTTTGATTTTATATTTGCCAGGCGGAATATTGGAAATATCGAAATTGCCATTTTCATCCGTCATGGCAAAGTAGGGATGCGAAAAGACGAGGATATTGGCTCTCATAAAGGAATGGGCATTGCATTTGACATTGATCACTCCCTCGTTTTTGATAAGCGGTCTTTTGATAGAATTGACCGAAGGAGGAAGGGCCACGCTTAAGAGTGTGAATCCGTCCTGGTTCAGATGAAACATCGTATTATGGATGATCGGATCTGAATTCTTCAGTTCATAAGCGTCTCCGACCATTGCGATCTGAATGCGGGGAACAAAGCGGCATTTCGAATTATCAACGACGATCGTTGCCGGATCATGTCTTTTGCCAAAAGCGACATTTTCAAGACTGACAACGACATTCTTGATTCCATGGGATTCGGGATTGACTATTAAAGATTCATCCTCGACGGTTGCCCCACAATATTCCATATTCCGGTTGACTTTGAGTCGTGAATTGGAGGATAGCTCTCCTTTGAATTGAATGACTCCGGTTAATTCTCCGCTGACGTCGCTGATATTTACTTCGTAGCCCCACGCGGCAGGAGCTGAAATACAGGCCAGAATTAACCCTGTTCCTAATATCCACAAACCTGATTTTTTCACCATGGGGACTTTCTCCATTCACCTATCATCGAAGCCTTACCATCCGGCATCCATCCCGAACACAATTTTCTGATTCCCTTTCCCCCCCACGGTTTCAGCAAATGAGGAGGCGTTATAATAACTTCCATAACTGTCCGAAAAAGAAAGTGTGACCTTCACATTCTGCATCAGCTCATAGGTTGCTCCAACCATCAGGTCGTTATCTGTTGCGTTCGTTCCTGACACAGGCGTTCCCAGAACTCCGGGCGCTGTAGAAGGCCCGGTTTCATTGACGCCGCTGTTGGCAAAGCGAACACCCAATTGAACGGTCGCCTTGCCGGGGAGAACACCCAGTTCGGCACCGAAATTGATCGAGGAGCGGTCCATCGACCCTCCGACATTTGCTGACTGGTCATTGAATACATTTTGGACCGGATCGAGCGGGTCGCTTCCTCTGGCTTTGGCAAATGAAATGACAAGAGTCAGGGGGAATCTTTCGACATCGTGAAGAAACTGGGCGTCCAGGGCGAAGGCCTCTGTGAGAATCGAAGGGGCGCCAAGCGTTGTGACTGCGCTTGATCCAAACCAGATCTGGGTGCCAAACCCGATGTCCCAGTTTGAAACGAGACCAGGAGGTGTCGCCGCGAGTCGGATGTAATTGGAGGTCGGGTTTCCGTTAGTCCCTCCGGCCAGATGAGACGGCTGCCATTTCGTAAAATTAATAAAGCCGTATTCGTGGCTTGCAATGAGTGCAATGCCGCTTGCAGCGATATTCACACCGGATAATGCGTTAGTGGCACGGGCGCTCTTTGGGGAATTGACTGCGACATATTGCTGAGCTGAAAAAGAGGGGAGATCTGACTGGTTAAAGGTATGGGTGGCCACCGCGCCGGTATTCAGCAATTCAAATCCGTATCCCACCCCGGCATATCCTTGAGCATACGAAAATGGAACGGCTCCGGCATTAAAATCTCCTAGATTCAAAATGATCGGAAGCTTAAATCCGCTCAAAGCGCCATTTCCGGATGTACAGGCGGCATCCAGACAGGCGCCTGCCAGAAATCCGATATTGGAACTGACGCGTCCTCCCAGGTTGAGGCGAATGGACTGCGGAATGGATAGGAGACCGTCATTGGTACTGTCTGCGGGAACTTTGCCGGCTGCCGGAGCCGCGTTGGTTCCGTTCGTTCTTTGATAGTTTACGGATGCCGAAACCGATGCGTTTAAGACCATGGGGATTGAAAGATGGTTTTCACCTTCTATCGTCTGGGAATTCTCCCCGACCATAGTAAACCCCTGAGACTTGAAATCGCGGCCATATTTGTTTAATACAGGATAGTGTTGAAAATGGCAGGTTTTACATTCCAGATTGGTCTGTCGGGCAAATGCCGGAATCGCATTTGCTTCCTCTGGCCAAAGCGGGACCGTGATTAAGAGCGCCAATGAAAGAAAGACCCATTTTATCATAGTAACCATAAAACCCTTTCTTAAATAAGAAAATCGCCTAGTTAAATTAAATGTAAACAATTTTTCTGATTTGTCAAATGACCAACCTTAGAAAAAGTGGCCGAACAGACTAATTATCCGCATAATAACCAAAGATTCTTCCCTCATCGAATGTAATCTGGTCGAATTCACCGTCGGGCCCAATGGGTAAATTCGGGATATGACATTCCTCTTCGGTTTCAGAGACGACTCCTCCTTCCCTAATGACCGTGATTTCTACCCATTCGTCATCAAATAACTCGAATATTCTCATCCTGACCATTTCTGACCCCCTGAATTGGGGGAAACCCAAATTTTGCCCTCAATGTTAGATCCTGAATATGTAGAAAACCTGGCGCAGAATAGCATATTTAAAGGTACATTTCTACAGAGTAACGATGAATGACATTTTGCCGTAACACCTTAATTTTTAAGCAAAATCCACCTTCTGGCTCGACTTGACAGAAATCAAATTCCTGCTACCTTTTAAGATAAGCAGAACGGAATCTAGAAAAGAGTAAACCAATCGAAAGATTGGGGCACAAAGCTTCAAGGCTTCCCTCCCCGGAAAAGGAGAGGATGCCAGTTGGGCTGCCTAGATCATCGACCCATGACATTTTCCAATCAATGGATCAGGCGGCCCATCTCCTAGGTTTCAGGAAATGGGTTTTTTTTTGGCATTCATTAACGAGATGAGTTTATTAATCAAAGGAGATTGAATATGAAGATTGAACAGAATCGATGGAAGCCGGATAAGGGCTGGCAATCAGGAGAACCTGGAACGCTGGGAAATTCAGCCCACATGGTCTTAGTCTTTGGGTCAAGAATGGCATTAAGAAACCGGGATCTCGTCGAAAAAATCCAGAAATCTTATCCCAGGGCCCAGATACTCGGCTGTTCCACAGCAGGAGAAATTTGTGGTACGGAAGTCTCAGATGACTCTTTGGTTATGACCGCTGTTCGATTCGACCACACCGAGATAAGAGGGGCAAAAGTAAATATTGACGGAAGTGGAAACAGTTTTCAATACGGGGAAAGACTTGCCCAGTCTCTCCAAAAAAAGGGATTGAGACACGTATTTGTCATTTCGGAAGGATTGAATATCAGTGGAAGCGAACTTGTGGACGGCTTGTCAAAACATCTGCCTCCCCATGTCACCGTGACCGGCGGACTTTCGGGAGACGGTGCGCTTTTCAAAGAAACGATTGTCCTCTGGAATGATTCTCCAAAACAAGATGTTGTCGCCGTCCTGGGCTTTTATGGCGACCGATTAAAGGTGGGGTACGGAGCGATGGGAGGATGGGATCCATTTGGTCCTGAGAGGCTTATCACCCGGTCGAAAGGGAATGTTTTATATGAAATCGATGGAAAATCAGCTCTCGATCTTTATAAGAATTATCTTGGAGAACATGCCAAGGGACTTCCGGGAACGGCACTCCATTTTCCGTTGAGTCTTCGAAAAACGGAAGGGAGCAACAGTGTCGTCAGAACGATTTTGTCCGTCGACGAACAGGACAGGAGCATGATCTTTGCGGGTGATGTCCCACAGGGAGTCAATGCACGGCTCATGCGAGCAAATTTCGAACGGCTGATCGATGGTTCGGCCGATGCCGCAAGAACCAGTTACGAAGCGATGGGGGCATCGGTTCCTGAATTGGCACTTCTCATCAGTTGTGTCGGTCGAAAACTGGTACTCAAGCAGAGAACTGAAGAAGAGGTGGAAGGGGTGCGGGAAGTAATGGGTGATCAGACCGTACTGGCCGGGTTCTATTCCTACGGTGGCATTTCGCCTTTTGCACCGGAGACAAAATGTGAATTTCATAACCAATCGATGACCATCACAACTTTTTCAGAAAATTAATGATGGAAAATGTACATAGTCTACTCAGGCGACAGTTAAAGAGGTATTTTCGCGGGACCTCGTCTGTACCCCAGGAACTATCGCAATTTACGCAGGCGATTAATGAAGCCTATAAACAGTTTGACGAAGACCGGATTCTGTTTGAGCGATCGCTTGAAATCAGTTCGAGAGAGCTGTTTCAAGTTAATTCCTATCTGCAAGGGATTATTACCAGCAGCGTCGATGGCATATTTGCATTCGACCAAAAATTTCACATTACCGTATGGAATCCAGGCATGGCCACGATTACCGGCATGAGTACGGTTGAAGCGCTCGGTCAATATGCCCCCGATCTGCTCCCTTTTTTCAAAGACTCCATCGGGCTGGATTTCTTTCTGGTTCGCGAGAGAAATCGAAACGTCATCCCGAACGACAAACAGTATATTCTTTCGAAGTCGGGAGAAAAAATATTTATTGAAAGCCGGCATTCTTTTCTAAAAAACCAGTCCGGCGATGTTCTGGGCGGAATTTCAATCATCAGGGATGTCACCGATCGGCGCCACTCCGAAGAGGAACAAAAACAGACTCTTTCTTTGCTGAATGCCACGCTGGAATCGACAACTGACGGGATCTTGGTGGTCGATAAAGAAGGGAAAAAAATATTAAAATATAATGAACAGTTTTTGAAATTGTGGAATATTCCGGAGTGCGTCCTTCAAAAAATTCGAGAAACTTTCGACGACCGGCCGTTATTGGCCCATGTCTCGTCCCAGATTAAAGATCCCGTCTCATTCTTCAAAAAAGTCATGGATTTATACAGCCATCCGGAAGAAGAGAGTTTTGATACCCTGGAATTGGCTGATGGAAGAATCTTCGAACGATATTCAAAACCTCAAAGGGTCGGAGAAAAGAATATCGGACGGGTCTGGAGTTTTCGAGACGTAACCCGGAGGAGAAAAGATGAAGAAAGACTCAATTATCTCGCAAACTTTGACTCCTTGACGGCCCTTCCTAACCGGACACTGTTTCATGACCGGCTTGGGCAGGCGATTTCAAGGGCTTCATGGAACAAACGTGCAGTGGCCGTTCTCTTTCTTGATCTGGACCGATTTAAAAACATCAACGACACCTTTGGGCACACTTTCGGTGACCTGTTGTTGAAAGCCGTGGCGGAACGATTGCGAAAATGCATCCGGGATGGCGACACCGTGGCCCGATTGGGAGGAGACGAATTTGTGATCATTCTTGATGATCTTGCCACGCCGAATCACACCCTTTTTATCGCCGAGAAAATTCTCTCCGGCCTGTCAAAACCCTTTGTCTTACAGGACCGGGAACTCTACATTACCACAAGTATCGGAATTGCGATTTATCCGAATGACGGCGATCATTACGAAATGTTGATTCGAAATGCCGATACTGCCATGTACCGGGCCAAAGAGCAGGGTAAAAACAACTACCAGATCTATTCTCCTGAACTCAATGAAAAAGTCTCCGAACGACTGGCTCTTGAAAATAGTCTTCGCCATGCAATGGAAAGGGATGAGTTTCTGCTTTATTATCAACCTAAAATAGACCTGATTTCCGGAAAGATTATCGGTGTTGAGGCGCTCATCCGCTGGTTAAGTCCGGTGAATAAACAAATTGTACTGCCCGGGGAATTTATCTCGCTTGCGGAGGAGATAGGGTTAATCTTGCCGATGGGAGAGTGGGTCTTACAGGCGGCTTGTGCTCAGAACAAGGCCTGGCAAATGACTGGACTCACTCCGATCGGCATGGCCATAAATATTTCAGCAACGCAGTTTCAACAACAGAATCTTTCGGAAATGATTTCCAATACCCTGAAGGAGAGCGGATTGGATCCAAAATATCTCGAACTTGAAATTACCGAAAGTACGATTATGAAAAGCGCGGAAAACGCTGAAATGACACTGAAGAGACTTGACGAATTGGGAATCGATATCTCAATCGACGATTTCGGAACCGGTTATTCCTCGCTCGGTTATCTGAAGCGATTCCCTGTTTCGACTCTAAAAATAGATCGAACTTTTGTTCGGGATATTTCTACCAATTCCGATGATAAAAGATTGGTCGGAGCCATTATCACCCTTGCTCACAGTCTAAAGTTAAAAGTCGTGGCTGAAGGGGTGGAAACAAGAGAACAACTCCATTATTTGCAATCTGTAGGTTGTGATCAAATCCAGGGCTTTCTCTTCAGCAAACCACTCTCCGGGAAAGAAATGACCCAGCTGCTCATTCAGAACAGACCTTTGAGATAAATTCCATTTTATCGCCGATTTTCCCCATTTTTTGGTATAATAAATCATTTTTTATATTAATGATAATGATCCAGGCATATTTTTATTGTCTCGGTTATTTCAACAGGATGTGAATGGATCCATATCAAAATAAGCTCTGATGTAATAGGGTTTGTCAATTTCGCAAATTAAAAGGGAAAGAGCCAAAATGTCTCCCCGTTCAAAAGGGCTCAAAAAGGATAAGAAAATTCGAAAATTCAAAGAACGTAAAGATGACGAACGGCTTCGTCAGATTTTTCGTATCTCGGGAATCGGAATATTTGATCACGATCATCTGAGCGACTCATTCCACTTTTCTGAGGAACTTCGGGCGATTTTCGGTTGGGACACCCAAGAAAAAGCGACGCTGGAAAAGATGATGGATCAGATTCATCCCTCAGACCGAAAACGGGTGGCAGCGGCGGTAAAAAGAGCAGAGGATCCGTCAGGCGATGGAAAATTGGAACTCGATCACCGGATCTTGATAGATAAAAGGGTCGTCCGTTGGATAACGAGGCGTTCACAAACGTCTTTTAAAGAAAAGAGGGGCACTCGTTTTCCTGCTCGAACCGTGGGCGCTTTTCTGGATGTCACCGAACGGAAAAGAATGGAGGAGGAATTATTAAAGATTCAAAAGCTTGAATCGCTGGAGGTGATGGCAGGAGGCATTGCTCATGATTTTAATAATGTCTTAACGGGTATTATGGGCAATCTTTCGTTAGCCCTCTCGTGGGGTTCTCTGAATGACGAGACTCTTACCCGGTTAAAATCGGCTGAAAAAGCCTCTCTCCGGGCCAAAGAGCTGGCTAACCAGCTTTTGAGTTTTTCTAAAGGAGATCCTCCCTCTAAGAAACCGACTTCAATGAGAGAAATGTTGGAGAATTCCGTTCGTTTTGCGCTAACAGGAACCCGGATCGTCACCCGGTTTTCTATTGATAAGAATCTCTGGACAGTCGAAATCGACGATGGACAGATCCACCAGGTCATTCAGAACCTGGTCATAAATGCCTTGCAGGCAATGCCGCAAGGGGGAACCCTTCAGGTTTCGGGAAAAAACATCCAGGTCATGAAAGATCGGGACGAAACGAAAGCTTTAAAGGAAGGGAAATATGTCAGAATATCTTTTAAAGATTCCGGAATAGGCATCAAGAAGAGTCATCTTTCAAAAATATTTGATCCTTATTTCACAACCAAACTCAAAGGAAGCGGTCTGGGTCTCTGGATATCTTATTCAGTGATCAGGAGACATACAGGTTTAATTACAGTCGAGTCAAGTCCAGGAAAGGGAACCACCTTTCACATTTATCTCCCTGCGTCGACCAAAAAGCCATTGGCAAAAAAGGAGATTGAAGAGCTCAAGAAAGGGAAGGGAAGAATCCTTGTTATTGATGATGAAGAGAGCGTTCTCGACGTTGCGGGAGAGATGATTCGAAACCTCAAATACAGCGCGGATAGGGCCATAACCGGAACGGAAGGACTACAGAAGTATGTAGAAGCACGGGAGGGGGGAGAACCGTTTGACCTGGTCATGACTGACCTGACGCTTCCCGGGGGGCTATCAGGCCTTGAAATACTTAAGCAATTAAAGGGGCTGAATCCGAATGTCAAAGTAATCGTATCAAGCGGTTACTCGAATGACCCGGTGATAGAAGGTTTTCAGCAGTTCGGATTCGACGGTTATATTGCCAAACCCTACCGGATTTATGAACTGAGCAGGACGCTGGACCTGGTGCTCAATTCTGAATTACCCAACCCTTTGATCTAGACCGGGTCAACATCTTCTTTTTGAAGTTTATCCAGAACGGAATAAAGGTCGGAAAATTGAATTGAGTAGTTGAATGTTTCAATCATTTTAAGATTGGAGACTTTTTGACCAGCGGAAAACTCTTTCGAGAGGGGAGGAACTGGAATATGCCAACGGGTCCGAGCCGTTTCGACGAGGTCTGAAACTTTAACCGGGTTTCCATCGCTGACATTATAGACGTCCCCCGGTTTTCCCCGGCTCAATGCGAGGAGCGAGAGTGCGGAAAGATCTTCCACATGAATTAAATTGATGAATCTCGGAGAATGTTTCAGACGACCTTTTCGTATCCAGTCGACCGGGTTCCGGCCAGGTCCATAAATCCCTGCAGAGCGAAGAATGATTCCATTTAATTTTTCCCGGAGAAGTCCTTCTCCGATAATACGGGAGTCTTTCGGATTCACCGGAGAATTTTCATCAACCGTAATGGATTCCTTGGAAGAGCCTTTCCGGTAGGCAGAGGTACTCCCAATAACGACCAATCGATTAAACCGGTCCCCTTTTTCTACGATGAATTGTTCGATCCTTTCGGGTGAATTTGCAGGAAAAGTCCAAATGACATCCCCTTTTTCAGGCAGACTATCCCAGCTCTTGGGATTTTCAAGATCAAACCAGATCCGGTTTCTTGCGTGGAATGATTGTAGATGAAATGCGGGATTCCGGCTGGTGATTAAAAGAGGTCTGGAGAATGGGACGGCCTGATGAAAAATCACCTTTCCGGTAAATCCGCCCCCCAGGATCACTAAAGGCAGAGACGAAGTCTTCATGTGAATCAAGCCTATCACATTTCAATTGCCATGCAGTAAAAAAAAGGCACCTCAAGGGAAGGTCGAGGTGCCGATCACTCTATCGTTATAGAGCTGAATTTACTTCTTGGCGTGAACAGTTCTCCTGTCGTGTCGCAGATCCCTTCTGTCAGTACGGCGATCATGACGATCGTGACGAAGATTTTTTCGATCGGCATGAAGATCTCTCTTATCAGTCCGAACTTGAGCCCGGGCTTTTTCCGCGCCCGCCTTGTCTCCTTCTCTGTTTTCAGCGGCAAGTTGACGACGATCTTGTCTCAAGGCCTGTTTGTCCTGAACAATCTCCTTCTTATCCTGCCGGATATTCTCCCTATCTTTTCTTACTTCCTGACGATCTTGTTTGACCTCGCCCTCCGCACCCATGGCAGGCAGAACACCCAATCCGAGAATAGCACCTAAAGCGACTGTTATGGTGAAGTTTCTAATCATAGAACTGCTCCTTACAAAAAGGTTATCCTAAATGTCAAAGTGCTTATTTTGTTCTTAAATTATACCCCGGAAATTCAGGTCGTCAAACCTCCTTGAAGTTCTTTTCGAAATCATTGTAAAGTGATATTCTGGTTTTCCATTCATTCAGACCCTTAACCATTCCGAGCGATAAATGTCCTCAATACCACCTAAGGATAATTCTCTTCAGTTTCCTCATTTTATAGTACTTAAGGCCTCTGCGGGTTCCGGAAAGACCTATGCCCTGACCCGAAGAATAATTCAATTTCTTCTCTTTGAGAAAATTCCGCGAAATCAGCTGAAAAATATACTTGCTGTAACCTTTTCGAATAATGCCGCAAAGGAGATGAAAGAAAGGACGCTGAGTTGGCTTAAAGAAATCTATTTCGGAAATAAAAAGAAGCTGGCCGAGTTGTCAGATGGAACTCCCGCTCGGTGCGAGGTAATGCAAGAGCGGGCCGGCAGATTAATCGAGGAAATCCTGGGCAATTTTGCAGATTTTCAGATCAAAACGATCGATAGCTTTATGACCACTGTCTTTAAATCTTCCGCGATTGATTTTGGATACAACGTTGATTTTGAAATTCTGATGGACAATCGTTCTCTCATGGAATATGCATTCGAGCTTTTCCTGAGAAACGTCAGGGAAGGGAGTCCGGAAGCAGCCGCGCTGGAGGAGATTGTGGACTCACTTCTTGATTTCCAGAAAGAAGACGGAGCCTTTCTTTGGATTCCTTCGAAACGCCTGCTGGAAGAAAGCCGAAAAGTTTATCGTAAACTTTCTTCGGAGAGTAAAGAGGTGGAAATTGAAGAATTTGAATACGAACTGAAGAAATTACGAATCGATATCTCCCATTGCGTCGAAGAAATCGAGCGTGAAATTGAACAGTCTGGATTGAAGAGACACGGACAATCGGGCTACCTGGCCGTATTAAAGCAGGTTCGGCAACGAAGATTCCAGGATCTGGGCGGAAAGCCCTATCGGGTTCCTCCTGTTTCGAAACCTTCCAACGCGGAAGAAGAGAAGAATCGCAAGTCCCATGAAAAGATTTTAGGGCAATGGAATCAATTTCGAGATCTGGCAAACAGATTAACCGTCATTTCATGCCGCTCAAAATACAATCCTTATATCAAAACCTATCTTGCTTTTACCCGCCATCTCGACAACGCCAAAAAGCGGCAAGGCAAAATATTTATTGAAGATATCAATCATGATCTTTCGAAATATCTCAATGAACAGATCGTTCCGGATATCTATTTTCGCATGGGGGAGAGGATATATCACTTTCTGATCGACGAATTTCAAGACACTTCACCCGTTCAATGGAAAAATCTCTTTCCTTTAATAGAAAACTCTCTTTCGCAGGGCGGGAGTCTGTTTCTGGTGGGAGATACGAAACAGTCCATCTATGGTTTTCGGAACGCCGACTACACCATAATGAAAGATTTGGAACTTGTTAATCCTTTTCCGTCCGCGGCACACGAGGTCCGGGAACTCAATATCAATTACAGAAGTAAGAAGAAGATTCTTGAATTTAATGAAAATATATTTAAGACCCGTCTTTTGCTGAATTCTGATTACTATCAGGCAGGCAAAAGAAGCGGTTTAACGGATTATGTGCAAGAAGCAGAACAGAATATTGACAACGACGGATATGTGGAAGTGTCTCTTTTCGAGGTGAGCGAAGAGGTTGAAGCCGAAAAGGAGAAAATACAGGAAAAGATCGTCGATTTGCGTTTGAGAGGCTACGGTTACAGAGACCTGGCGATTCTGACTCAAACCAACGAGCATGCGGTTAGAGTCACCTCGTGGCTGAATGAAAAGGGAATTCCTTTTATTTCGTACAGCAGTCTCGATATCCGAAGAAGAAAAGTCATTGGGGAATTGATTGCCCTGCTCACATTTTTTGACTCTCCCACGGATCATTTCTCCTTTGCAAATTTTTTACTCGGAGAGATATTCGCGACCCTGCTCCGGCGCGATTTTCCGGACTTCGATCCGGCGCAGCTCAGGAATTTCTGTTTTGAATACAAAATGCGCTCTCCTCTTTATAAGGGATTTCAGGAAAGATATCCCTTTCTCTGGAAAAAGTATTTTGAGACCCTTTTAAAGGTTTCGGGATTTCTTCCGCTCTATGACCTGGTCACGGAGATTTATTCCATTTTTGAACTTTTTCAAAACAAGCCGGGAGAAGAGGCTGCGCTCATCAAATTTCTTGAGGTGGCCAACGAATTTGAAAAAAAAGGGACAAACCACCTTTCCGATTTTCTGGCCACCACCGATGAGAACGACAATGGAAATGACAGTTGGGAGCTTTCCGTACCTAAGAATTTTGAAGCAGTGAATGTGATGACCATCCATAAGGCGAAGGGACTTGGTTTTCCGGTAGTGATACTTCTCCTTTATGAAGTTAAGAATAGAGGATTTGAATTTATTCTGGAAGAAGTGCCAGGGGCTATTCATCTTCTCAAAATCAACAAAGGAGAGGCTCTCTGCGATGAGACGCTTCATGCACTCTACGAAAAGGAGCAGGTTCGGGAATGGGTGAACCGTCTCAATACGCTTTATGTGGGACTGACTCGGCCAGAACGGGAACTTCATATTATGGGCATGTTCAAAAAAAAGGAGAATTTCCCTTTTTTTCTCTTTCCGTCAGGAGAACGTCCGCCTGCTCCAAACCCGGTTTATCTTTCCGAAACGGTCGGGGAAATGTCACCGGTGGAAATTCGATCGATTCAATACGGGGAAAGGAAGCGGGAGTTTCCGCTAAGCCACGCACGGTTCGTCGCTCCCGAGGAGAGAAAACGTGGCGAATGGATACACAGGATCCTCTTTGACATCCATGACCTCGAAACGGATATTCGGGCACAGGTGCGAAATATCATCGATAGAATAAAAGAGGAGACCCATGAGGCTTATTATGATCCGGAAATCGAACGACTGATCGAAACGCTTATGATGAATCGGCACATAAATCCGTTTTTTACATATCTTCCCGGGAGAGTGATCAAAAATGAGCAGGAATTTGTGGATGCGTCAGGACGGCTTTTGAGAATGGACAGGGTTGTGGTGGATCTGGACCGGGTAACGGTAATGGAATACAAGACCGGAAGAGAAAAACGGGCTTACGAAAACGATAAAGACCAGTTAAAAAAGTATTTGAGGATTGCTCAAGAAATCTATCCCGATAAGGCGGCTGCCGGTCTGCTGATTTATGTCGACCGGAACGAAGTCGAAAAATTCGTATGAATATGAATCTGATCGTGACTCCCCGGGGAGCTGACCTGATTGAAACACTCTCCTCCCGGCTTGAAGGAATCGAGAAGGATTATTCCGAAACCCTTGTTGTTTTTCCAGGGAAGCGGCCGGCGCATTTTCTAAGGCGGGAGCTGGCCAGAAAATCCGGATCAAGCGTGATCCCGCCGCGTATCCTGTCAATTGATGAATTTATTGATTTCCTATGTGAAAAGGGGCGTCCGGTTAGGAAGCTGGAAATCCTGGATGCAGTCGCTCTTTTATATGAAATTCACAGGCATTCTGAAAATCAGATGGGGGGAGATAGTTTCGAAACGCTGGACCGTTTTTTTCCTTTGGGAATCAGAATTTACCATGATCTTGAAGAGCTCAGGATCGAAGACGTGCCGGCCGATAAGCTCAAGCACATCGAGGCCTTCCTGGAAGAAGGGGTCCCGAAGTTGACAGGAAAGCGACTCCGGTCGTTAACCTGGTTTTATGAAATTTTTTACAGAAGGGTCGAGTCAATCGGACTCATGACCCGGTCCGACAGGTACCGGTATGCCTTGGACACTTTCAGTCAGACCGCACTGAATCCATGGAGACAAATCGTGTTTGCTGGATTCTTTGCTCTGACTGACTCCGAAAAAAAACTCTTTCATGCACTTTTAAAACTCGACAATACCCTTTTCATTTTTCAGCAGGGTGCCGGATTATCAGAAAAACTAAAAGATCTCGGCATGAGTAACCCTCCCGATCAGGAGTCCGTTCCGGAAACGGAACTGTTTTTTTATAGTGCGCCTGATTCCCACGGCGAAGTGTTGACGTTGGGAAATGAACTTGACAACAGGATCAAGAACGGCTTCGCAGTTCCTGAAAGCACTGTTATCCTCCTCCCGTCCTCGGAATCTCTTTTTCCGCTCCTGCGGCAGGGCCTCTCACATTTGCCTGAAGATTCATTCAATATTTCTCTCGGCTATCCCCTGTTCCGGACACCGGTTTTTGGATTTCTCAATTCTCTCTTTGAACTCATCGTATCGATGGAAGGGGGAAAAATATATATTCCCGATTATTTGAAATTTGTCCTGCATCCCTATACAAAGAATGTCTTCTTTCACAGAAATTCTGAAATAACCCGCGTTTTTTTTCACACGGTAGAGGATCGGCTTTTAAAGAACAGATCTCAACTTTTTATTTCCCTTTCCGATATTGAGAACGACACGGTGGTTTTTTCAGAAAGTCTAAAAAAAATGACAGGCATCGAATTTCAGTTGACCGAGAAACAACTGAGGGATCATATCCGATGGATTCACCGGTCGACCATTGAAAAGTTTTTCTCGATTGAAAACATGTCGGATTTTGCGAATAAGGGGATAGAACTCCTTCTGTTTGTCTTTCAGCAGAGCCCTGCCAAACTTCACCCGCTCTTTCTTCCGTTTTCAGATTCATTGATCGACGCATTTGAAGCGATTTCGAAGTCGATGATGAGGAATTTCTCTTTTAGTGAGAGGACAAGTTATTTTGTTTTTCTTAGGAGGTATATTGCTTCCTGTCATACGCCATTTCCGGGAACCCCGCTTAAAGGTGTTCAGGTTTTGGGGGCGCTCGAGACCCGAAATCTCAAGTTCAAATCCGTTTTTGTACTGGATGCCAATGAAGAAGTGTTTCCCGAAACTAAAAAGGATGAGAGTCTGATCCCCTTTCGGGCGAGAGAGATTTTGTCCCTTCCGACTTATATTGATCGTGACAAGCTGACAGCCTATTATTTTGATGTTCTCCTGGGTGGAGCAAGTGACGTCCATCTGTTTTTTGTGGAGAATCAGAAAAAAGAGAAATCCCGATTTGTGGAAAAACTTCTTTGGGAAAAGCAAAAAAAAGAGAAAACCACACATCAAAATAAATTAGTCAAAGCGGTTCAATACCGCGTTGATCTGGAAAACAAAGAACCGGGTCCTATTCCGAAGAACAAGGAAGTGATCCAATATCTCAGATCATATGCCTATAGTGCAACCGCGCTTGATCGGTATCTGAAATGTCCTCTTAGGTTCTATTACGCGTCAGTGCTTGGATTGCGTCCCAAAGAAGAAATGTCTGTTGAACTTGAAAGGAACGAATTAGGAAGTTTTATTCATCTCTTGTTAGCCGATTATTTTCAAGGAAAAATAGGGAGAAAATTGGACGAGAAGGATCTGAATCGGGGAGAGATGGAAAGACTCATTAAAGACCGTTTCTCTAGTCAATATGGAAATGACATTTCAGGAGCCCGCTATCTTTTGAATCGACAGGTCAAAAAACATCTCATTGATTTTCTTGAGAATTACACACTTCCTCTCATCAAACGCAAGAGTGTTACCATTCTGGCATGCGAGGAGAACCTGAACGTGGAGTTTTCCTCGTATCGGTTGACCGGAAGAATCGACCGGATTGAACGGAGAAATGAGAAAACCGTGATCATCGACTATAAGACCGGATCCCAATCCGATCATTTAAAAATCGATCTAACACGCTTCGATTTGAATAGACGGGAGGATTGGAGCTACGCTATAGGGAGTCTGCAACTCCCGTTCTATATCCTTCTTTACAGTGAGAAGGAAAATAGAACAATTGAAAATCTTGAAGCGATGTATCTTCTCCTGGGTCGTTCCAAAATTGGATCGGAGATTGAACTCCCGTTGTTTAATGAAATTCCGGCGGCGGAGGTATTTAGGCTGCTTAAAACGGTGATCCTCGGGTTACTCCATGAAATTACCGATTCTTCTCTCCCTTTTTTCCCCACAACAGACAATAAAAAAAACTGCCCGGGTTGTGACTATCAAGCCCTCTGCGGTACGCAATGGATCGGGCGGTAGTCTGAATTAATCTTTTTCACTTTAATAATCTTCCATCGTGTCTTCACGAAGGAGTGCATCCATTTCATCAATCTCATTTTCCATCTGAAGGAGTTGGGTTACTTTTTTCTTGAGGGTTTCTCCCGTTTCCTGATTTTCCGCAAAAAGGAGGGCTTCCGTAAAAGAAGAGGCTGGCCCTAACGCGGCGTCAGGATAGACGCCCTGAATCCGTTCCAGCTGTTCGATCTGGGAGAATTGAATCCAAACCGCCGGCCGGATTTTCTTCTGCAGTGAAAATTCAAAATTTTCACGTTTTTGCTCAAAACGGTACCAGGACAAGCCTAGTTCATGCAGGGTTTCATTTTCATCCTTCGGGGCCACCTTTAAGGTCCAGACCAATTGAATGTCCATTGCCTATTCCTGATGTTCCAAAGTTTTGCGATGCTTCCTTTTGTCCTGAAAAGTTCCGCTCTCCAGCCCGTGAATATTCAGCTTATCGTCAATGGATCTAATATAAAGATTCGGCTGCACCTTGTGCGTAACGGGGACCGGTACAGATCAGCATAGGATACCGGCGAAGTATTACCAGGCGATTATTTGTCCATCTCGCAGGAATTTCCCAGTGGGAACTTTTTTGTCAAGAAGGGCCAGTTGCACGATGCCGGTTGCCCCTTGTTCTACGGATCGTGCGGCGTTCCTGCCACCCATATCGGTTTTGACCCATCCCGGACAGATCGAGTTGACAGCGATATTCAATCCGACCATTTCGCTTGAGAGAATCAAGGTTACCGCATTTAATGCTGCTTTGGATATGCGATACGCCGGGTACCCGCCGGCCATTTCATTGAGAGAGCCCATTCCACTAGAAATATTGATGATTTTGCCAGCCCGGCTTTTTTTAAGGAGCGGTAAAAAGAGCTGACTCAGCCGTAATGGCCCCAAAGTATTAGTTTTGAATACCTGAAGTATGGTTTCGGATTCCACATTGAGACCGCTCTTGTCCCCGTCTGGAAGTATGCCGGCGTTATTAATCAGAATATCCAGCACCCCGTATCTTTTGGAAATAAAATTGAAAGTGGAATTCAAGGTTGAAATGTCAGTCACATCCAGTCTCTGAAAGTCGACAGAGAACCCGCTGCGGGACAAATTCGACTGGGCCTGAAGGCCCAGCTCTTCGCTACGAGCGGTTAGAATGACCTGAACTTCGGATGAGGCGAGTTGACGACAGACTTCCAGTCCTATTCCTCTATTTCCACCCGTAACGAGCGCTATTTTTTTATTTTTCATCATCGTCATATTACAGGACTCCCTGTTGCGAAATCGAGAAAATAACAGAGACCGGCCTTCGTTTATTCTTCCTTCCGTCTTATGTTATAATCGGTTTCTTCGAATCGAAAGCGTTATTTGATGAATGAGAAGGTCATCCCGGGATTGAACTGGCAAATGGACGAAGATGAAGAGGAGGCGGAGGAAGGTTTCGCCAATTATCCCTGCGGATATTGCGGCGAACTGAATGAAATTTTCATTGAGGAAACAATAGGCCGTTCCTATGAAATTGTTGAAGATTGCACGGTGTGCTGCAAAGCCAACGTCATTCATTTGGAAAAAAGAGATGGAAAATGGGCCTGCCGGGCCTCTCCTGAGAACGAATGATTCGGCCACCGCCGATCAGATGCTTTCTCGACAAGCCTTGAGAGTATCAAACATGGCGCGTAAGGTTCTTCGCGTTTCGCTCATCCTGGCACTTTGAGCGGAAGAGCCGGGGGCCGAGCGGGCCTCTGGCCGCAGAATTTGATCTTCCACAAAATCCTGTAGCATACGATTCAATGCGTTTGCCGGGAGCCGTTTCGAATCCCGTGCAATCCGCTGGGAGATGAGAATTGCGGCACGTCCGGTGAGTCTGCTGTAACGATTTATGAGAGTCGACCGTTCTACAATCGTCCTTAAGATATCCCTGAAATCGCCTCCTTTGAGCGCCGCGGCCCTTCGGACCAGATTCCAGTAGGCTTGTTGAAAATGTTGAATCTTTTTGCGACGGTTCGGACTAATTTTAACATCCGCCTTTGAAGCGTAATTAGATCGAAGAATGCCGATAAATTCTTTTTCAGAAACAGTTTTAACCCCGGAAAGATAAACTTTCGGAAGTTCCCGAAGAACGTCCCGGACGCAAAAAATGGCATCCCATGTTATGCCATCTGCCACTGCATGACGTCCGCGCCTTGTCTTGACCCGTTCAAAATATCTTAATAGATATCTGAATTTTCGGACTAAAGCTCCGTCGCGTTTCTTTTTCAGGAGGAGTTCCTGAGCCTCCTGATCAAAACCGATCCGGTAGAGAACCGCCCGGTCTTTCTCCTTTTCAAAAATCCGGTTGAATTGTTTTAAGGCGGGATGCGTTTTGAACAGCGAAAGCTTTTTCTTTTTTCCCGTAATTAAAAAATCGGTCAATTGAGCGAAGGTCTGAACAATATACTTTGCCTTGTTCTTTTGTTCCGTAATGGTGGTGGAGAAACGGTCGACGTCGTCGTAGCGATAGTCATGATGGAAAAGGCCAAATTGACGGACCGATCCGTAGTCGATAATTCCGCCGTCGGCCAGAATGTTGTCACCGTCCCATTCCATCCAGCAGAAAATGTACTCACTTTCAAACTGGGCTGCCGCACTGGCAAAGGAGAACGTGGCTCTTTTAAGGAACTCCTCATATTTTTCCTGAGGTTCTTTCAGTACAGGCCACTCTCCGTTTTCAATTTCCCTTTCAATATAGTAGTCGACGATACGCCGCAGATCATCGTAATCACCCTGCTTGAGATGCATAAAAAAATGGGCGGGACGCAGGAGATTCTTGCCGGCGCGAACCGTAACACAGGTTTGGTCCTCATAGCCGATTACGGCCAGAATGCGTTCGGTTCTAATGCCATTGCGATGAAAAATGTCGCTCATGAGTGCAGCATCAAATCCATCCGTCAGATCTTGTCGGCCGCTGCCATAAGAAGCATTCTTGTCGCCAGTCTTGAAAAATCGATGTTCAATGGCTGTTGCGGGACTCAGACGGGTGACTCCTGCGCCGCAGCTGGAGAAATCCCAACGCCCGTTGGAGCCTTTAAAAGTACCATTCCAGATGCTCCGTCCGTCTCCTGACGAAAGTCCCTTTTTGTCAGGATGTTGCAGTTGCAAATATCGGGTCGCCATATAACGGTGGGGCCGTATGTCCCGATCCGGGATCTTGAGATGGTGGGCGATGTCGTATTCGTTTATGATCTGAAGGCTGAAAGTATCGAGTACGGCCCGAATCAGTTCCGGTGTCATGGTACGGGTATGGTTTGTGGGAATCAGGCCAATTTCTTTCGCGAGGTCAAAATTGAAATAGAATAGTTTCCCTCCGCGCCGGGTCCTGACGGCATATTCCACGTATCCGTCTTGCACGGCTCCTTTATAGGGATGGTCTCCATTGATTTGGGAAAAAAGGGAATAGAGTTTGGAAATATCTTTTCTAATTTTATTTTGGAGATTTCGTTTCATTCTTGGGTCTGTCAAATCGGGAAGTTCCGCAGTCTGACAGGTTCAGTTAATATCTTTTAAAGTATAACAAAAGGTTGCGCATTTGTAAGGTCGGGAATACATCATTCAATTTGACCCTGTGACCACTTTCCTCTATACTACGCCAAGTCAGGACATTTCAGCGGGGCACATCAATTTAATTAATAAAAAAAGGAGGTCAATAGTGGGCGAGAAAACGATTCGCAAAGAAAAAAAGAAACCGAAAAAGAAAAAATAGGAAAGCGGCGGGATCCCTCCGGATGGAAGTCCCGGGAACGGAACAGTTTTCTGATAATAAGGGTCAATGAGCATCGCTATGTTGTTATAAATCTTCCATGACTTCTTTAATCTTTTTTTCATCAAATGGTTTCAGAATATAATTCTTGGCCCCTTCCCTGATACATTGCAGGACTGTTTTTTGGTCGGAAACAGACGTGACCATGATGGCGGTCAGGTCTGGGTCGAGCTTTTTTAAAATTCTTAGGCAATCCAGTCCTTTTAAGTAAGAGGGCATGACCATATCTATCGTAACGATATCTGGCCTCAATTCCCGATACTGATTAATTCCCTTTAAACCATCTTCAGCCACGCCAACCACTTCAAAATTCATTCCTTCGAGAATATTTTTCAATTTGTTCCGAACAAATTCGGAATCATCGATAATCAAGACCTTTTTTTTGACACCTGCTTTTTCAGACAATAGGATCCTTTCGCGCTGGCAATCAGGATTTCGAAACTGATTGCCATCAGATCAATCCTGTTCAAAAAGGGAACAAGATACGTCGATCTTGATCCGTATTCTTTTCATAAATATTTCCAACAGGTTATATCTTAATCACTCGGTATTAAGTGTAGATCAAACGAGGTATTCGTCAAGGAGGGAAGGCAAAAAAGAATGGAAATTCCGGCTAGGCGGGCTACCTCCTCCACGGTGCCGTCTTGTTTTATCTTATAACGGACACCGCGGGACGTCAGGAAGAGGTATTCATATCAGGTGGTTAAATAACCGAATTTTCCCGCGTTGTAGTCTTCAATCGCCTGATTTATTTCGTCTACCGTGTTCATCACAAAGGGCCCATAGTGGACGATCGGCTCTTCAATGGGTTCTCCGCTGAGAAACAGAACCGTCGAATCTGTGACCGCGCTGAGGAGCACGTCGTCACCGTCATTCTTGAAAAGGACAGCATCTCTTTGCGAAATGGATGCTTCCTGATTAATTGTGAGATCGCCTTGAAGAACAATGAGTGCGGTGTTAAAGCTCTTGGGCGTTGGGAGGTGAACTTCGTTGTTTGCTTTCAGCCGAATATCAAGCATATGAACCGGAGCAAATGTGGTACCCGGTCCTTTCGTCCCCTGAAATTCACCTGATATGACCCGGACAATTCCACCCTGGGACGGCAATTCAGCTTTCGGAATTTCCTGATTCGTCAGGGCCTGGTATTTGGGAGCGGTTAATTTATGTTTTTTAGGTAAATTAACCCAAATCTGCATCATATGCATAATCCCCCCGGATCGGGCAAATTTCTTCTCGTGATATTCACTGTGAAGAATCCCTCCTCCTGCTGTCATCCACTGGACATCGCCCGGGTAAATAATTCCGCTGTTGCCGACGCTGTCGTGATGGGCGACCGCGCCTTCAAAAGCGATCGTCACGGTCTCAATCCCCCGGTGGGGATGCGGACCGACGCCGCGTCGTTCATTTGGAGTGGGCGAGTACTTGAAGGGCGGATGATAATCGAGCAGAAAAAATGGACTCATCCGCTTGTTGATTTCCGTTGCGGAAGGAAAATAATTGCTGACTTTAAATCCGTCTCCAACCATATGGAACGGGGAGCCTTTAAAAATCTTTTCTATTTTTCGATACATCTCTTCTCCTTTCTTTCTATTATCCGTTTTTTCTTCCCAGTTTTTTGCAGAGTCTCCGAAGTTCCACCTGTTCGGATGGCGTTAATGCACTCAACTCCTTCGTGATGACTCGTGCATGGTGAGGAAAAATTCTTTGAATGAGCACTTCTCCTTTTTTTGTTAAGCAGACCGTAATAAAACGACGGTCATCTTTCGAGCGCTCTCGCTCGACCAGACCACTTTTTTCCAGATGATCAATAACGGAAGTAATAGTTGCTCCAGTTCTTAATAATTTCTCCCCGAGGTCGGTCTGGCACATCGGTCCGCCGTGGAGAAGGACTTCCAACACGCCGAATTGGCTTGGTGTGAGTTGTTCCGTCTGGATATGATTGAAAGCCCGGGACCCCACCGAATCGGATGCTCGCATCAGATTGATAAAGGCGCTTAACGCCCGAACTTCGTCGTGGTTTCCTTTGTATTTACTTCCCATATAATTAGATTTCAAATGATTAGATATCTAATTATCTAACCATCGTTCGAATGAAGTCAAGGTCTGGTGAAATAAGAGTCGGTGCGCAAGGTTTGTTCCTTGAAATATGGAAAAAATTAATAATATCCCCAGGTTATGTTTGTGGTCCGTCAGAGTATTTTAGGCAGACTCTTATTTCCAGTGGAAAATGACGGATTTAAATCAGATCTTTGATCCTATGGATGTTTAAGACCGGGAAAGGACGGACCCAGACGGGAGATGAAGGAATAGAAAATTGTGGCACAACGCAACGATAAATTGGGAATTAACTTAAGCAAGTATTTTAAGGAAAGCGGTGACCACGGCTGGATCAAACTGTGATCCGGAACACCGTTGAAGTTCGTCAAAGGCAAATTCTTTTCCGGGCGCCTTCCGATAGGGGCGATCTGCGGTCATAGAGTCATAAGCATCTGCAGTGGCCAAAACACGAGATAGAAACGGGATGCTTTCTCCTTTTAGTCCATTCGGATATCCGGACCCGTTGAAGTTCTCATGATGGTGGGCAATCACAGGAAGAATTGCTTCTAATCCCCGGATCGGTTTAAGGATTTCGACCCCTTTCATGCAGTGCTGTTTAACGAGATTCGTTTCTTCCGGTGTCAGACGGCTCGGTTTGTCCAGGATCGATTCATAGATGCCTATTTTACCGATGTCGTGAAGAAGACCGGCTAGATGCAATGTCTTTTTGTCCTCTTCTGAAATGTGCATTTCGGTAGCTATCTTCACCGCATATTCGGCGACCCGTTCGGAGTGCTTTTGGGTCCAGGGGGATTTGGCTTCAACCGCCAGGGCTAGTGACACCGTCGTTGAAATAAGGAGGTTTTTAAGATCTTTAACGAGCGCTGCATTTTCCAGAGCGACTGAAATCTGGCTTGAGATCTTTTCTAATATTGAAAGATCCCCTTTGGTAAAGGCCGCAATCCGGCGGCTTGCCAGAACGAGAATGGCGGAAACTTCTCCCTTAACAAAGAGAGGAAATTTCATGTCTGAACGAAACCCCTCCTGGTAGAGAGTCCTGTCAATCAAAGGCAGATCTGATTCTTTAGAAAAATCCTGTCTGACAACGGGTTTTCGCATTGTAAATACTTCCGATGCGTGGGATCCATATAAAGGGACTTTGATCTTTCTCAAGGGATCCCCTTTTACTCCCGCTTCGTACTGGAAAAAGGCGTTTTGATCGTCCGTGGTAAGAATTGAGATCTGATCGGCCGCGACCAGACCAGAAATTCTTTGGCTTATTTCATTTAATATTTCCTTCCGATCCAGTCTGGAGAGAATACTCATATCGATTTCATGCATGGTGCTTATGGTCTCCAGATGACGGGAAAGGTCCAGATTTTTTTCCATCTCTTTGTGGTAATACCCGGCATTTTCAATCGTTGCAGCAGTTTGATGTGCGATTCCAAGGATTAAATTGATTTCTTTAAGGTTCCACGAACGGGGATTTGTTGTTTGGCCCACGTGCAAAGTGCCAATGACCTTACCCTGTCTGAGAATAGGCGTTATATGAAGAGAACGGGTTCCAAATACGGAAACTACCTCCCGTGCAATAAGAGGGCTTTGGAGACAGTCTGGAATACTGACCGGCTTCTTGGTTTTTAAAATCTCCGTAAAGAAGGCAAAATGCGGAGGGGCAAATTTTTGTGCCCGGAATTTGGGCAATAGATTTTCTGGAAATCCTAAACATGCTTGTGGAATAAACACTTCGCTCTCTTCATCCCACAAAAAGATACAGGAGCGATCACAGTGAACCAACTTTGTGGTAACCTCGATGACTTTTAATAGAAGCGTATTCAAATCAAGCGAATCTGAAAGAACCTCAGAAACCTGCAAGAGCGCAGCGGAAATCTCGGCTTCCTCTCGGAACCGAATGTCCAATTGTTTCTGTTCCGTAATATCCCGGGCAATGTGGACTGTTCCGGAAATGCTTTCCTCTTGAATCTCCAAGGGAAAAGTTGAAACGTGAAAAATTCCTCCGAGGTTTGTAAGATTCATTTCCCTCGATTCGGAACAGCCACTTACGATCGACCGGTCGTGCGGGCAACCTGATTCTGGATTTATTCGGCAAGCAAATACTTCGAAACATTTTCTCCCAATCAGTTCTTTTGGCGCAAGCCCGAGACGCCTGGCCAGGCCACGATTTGCCCGAATAATATGATAATTTTGATCAATGATTGAAATCGGATCTGAGATGGCATCAAAAGTGGATTCCCATTCCTGCTTTCCGCGTTGTAAAAATCCGGTAAGTTTTACCAGATCCTTTTTGGTTTCAACAAGTTCTTTTGTCTGTTTTCTGACCTGGCTTTCAAAAGTCTTCATCGTGGTTCCGAAGCTGGCCTGGACCTCTTCGAATCCCGAGGTGACTGCTTCTATTTCATCACCCATATTACTTTCGTTTGTATCAGGGTCCGCGAAATTTGTTGGCAAAGAGGAGTCGATCGTTTTCTTACGTAAGAATCTGGGAAAAGTGAACTTTTGCCTGAAAAGTGCGCCGAAAATAAAAATATAACCTCCTCCAAAAACAGTCAATGAAGACAATAAAATCCTGTACTTGTTTAAATGGATAGGTAAGAATTCCATATATCCTGATGCCCGATCTGAATTGACGAAGTTCTATTTCATTTGGGTGCCAGGAGAATTAGCCGGGTAGAGGAGGAGAAGGAAGAAAATCTTCAATCAGAACTGGGTTAGCTCGCTGGCGGATAGCTTTGACTGAAGTTTACCATTCATTATCATCTTGTCAAATTTGAGATATAGCTGATTTAACGTACAAATGGTATAGCAATTCAGAGATGTTCAGGGTTTTATCCCCAGAGAGAGGTAGGGATGTTCTCCGATTTTGAGATGAAGCGATTTTTCCAATTTTCCGAAGACCTCATGCCAGACCGAGAGGGTGTAATCTCCCGAAACAAGATGATCAAATTCAAATAAACCGTCCTCCCGGGTGGCGGCAAAAAGCGGAGAGGAACTGACCAGAATGAAACCTTCCATAAATTCGTGAATATCACATTTGACATGGACGATTCGTTCTTGGGAAAACTCTTTTTGAATAATGGTTGGGCCGCCGGGCAGAGCCAGATTAAAAAGGGATTTGTTGTTCATATATAAGTGGAAACTGTGCAAGATCGGATCGCCGTTCTTAATATAGAGAGGAGCTCCTTTTTGAATTACCATCACGTGCGGCGCGAAATGGCATCTAAAGCTGAGCAGGGCACTGATAGAAGGTTTTGATTTCGACGGAATCTTCAATTCCGGATCATTGGGAGTCAAAAAAACGATCGCGTTTTTTATTGTTTTTGTCTGAGGGTTGACGATGATCCGTTCTGACAGTACTGAATCGCCACAGAATTCGGAATCGGAATTGGTTCGCAGTGCCTGGGAAATGGGGACCTTCTCGCCTTTGAAGACGACTTCACCTGAAACACCCGCCGTTTCCGGCAATCTCTCTTGGCCAAAGACGGGGGAACCTTGAATCAGAATCAACAAAATTGAAAGGCAAATGATCGGAAAAGTCACGGATTCCGGTTTAAATCAGGTTGCAAGTGGACGCAAGCACTTGACTTGCCAGTACTGAGCTGGCTTGGGACATTGTGCCGATTCGGCGATGGCCCAAGAGAAAAAGATAGTAATTATTCTTAATTTAAAGAAGATAGCTCCGCTGGCACGAGAGTAACGCTCCGCCCCGCAAGCGAGGAGTGGTCCCAACGGGTTTCGAACCCGTGTTTCCGGCGTGAGAGGCCAGCGTCCTGGGCCGCTAGACGATGGGACCTACTAAGCTTGCTCGCGAGCAGTTCCGCAGCAGAGTAATTTTTTCTGATTTTTCTTTTAAAGTGGGCC